>JAAYLU010000001.1 GCA_012521675.1 Synergistaceae bacterium
CCGCGCAGGAGCGCCGCAAGCGGGACGAGGGCCAGCAACAGCGCAGACGGGGCCTGTGCCGCGGAGCAGCCGCCGCTGTCGTCGTGGTCGACCGCCTCGGGGCGGACCGCCGTGACAAAGCATGGGTCGGCAAGCAGCAGGCGTGCGTCGCAGGCGTCGTAGGGGCCGTTGTCTTTAATTGCGAAAAGCAGGTAGTAGCGTCTGCCCTCTTTCAGTTCGTCGTCCTGTTGCAGGAATGGGGGACGGCCGTCCTCCCTGCGGGTGATGGCGAATCTGCCGTCGGAGAGGTCGGTCATTTTCGAGGCCAGTCTGTAGTGCACGGCGTCTTCGCCTTTGGCGTTGACTGCCTTGACGGGCCGGATTTCGCCCGCGGTCTTCCCGTACAGCGTCGAGGCGCCGGGGAGGATGGAGGGGTCTATCAGGAAGAGGCCGGTCTGCCTGCTGTGGGTTACATGGCCCGTCATAACGGGAAGGAGCATTGTCCTCCGGCGGTCGAGCTCCGGGGCTGCCCTGAATATGTTGTCGACGACTATCTCGTCCAGGGCTAGGTAGCCTCCGTCGGTCCGGGTGACTATCTGTTCGGCGTCGCGGCGCAGACAGGCCTCGTCGGGGCTGCGGGGATACGACACGTCGCGGGCGACGCACAGGCCGGACGGGAGCTCGCTCTCGAAGTAGCGCGGGTAGATGGGGGTCAGCCAGGGAACGGGGTCGGGCTCCGGGTCCGGCGGCTCTGGTGCAGGGGCTGCGCTCGAGTATACGAAGGAAGGGTCGATGACTCCTTCGAGGGCTATGTTGAAGAAGGGATCGGACGGGGATATGCAGAGGGCGATGCTGCAGCCCTCGGCTATGGGCTCGTCCGGGGCCATGACGGTGGCGAGGTCGTTGCTTATCACGGCGAACTTCCTGCCCGTGAGCGAAGCGGCGCCACCGGCGAGAGTGTAGTGCATGAATACGTCCTCGCCCAGGGTTTTGACGACGGTTAGCTGCTCCGGCGTAGCGCCCTCAAAGCCGCGAAGCGGGTGGACGACCGCGACGTCGTGGTACGGGCAGATGTCGGCCGAGGCGATGGGGATCTTGAACAGCGGCAGGCGCTGGAGTTCTTTGTAGCCGGAGGATCGGGAGTCGAAGTAGTTTAGGATGGCGCGAAGGCCGACGACGAGCTCTCCGGCGGAGGGCTCCAGAATACGGAGGACGCTTGAGCTGTAGGAGGGCTTCAGCTCCTCCGGCTCGACCGCGGACGGGGTGAGCGCGCCGGGCTGGCAGACGTCCGGCGGGAGGCCTGCGATCTCGGTGGGCTCCTCCACCCAGGCGGCGAGGGAGGCCGCAGCGGGCGCAAGTGCAAGCGCCAGAAACAGGAGAACCCGAATCAGCCGCGGTGCCCATCGTCGCGAGTGGTCATTCATTATCGCTACACCTCCGTTGTGCGGGGCCGCTGCAGCGGCGCCTCGGTTTTGGCGGTGCGTGTCCCGCGTTTATGATAGCACCTCGGAGGGAGTAAGGGAAGAAGGGCCTGGCAGGGCGGCCCGAGCGGATGCCCACTTCCTCGCCGAACCGTTGGCAACGCCTCTTCGAGGGTGTATAATGCCGTTTGCGAGCGGAGGGCTGTCCGAGTGGTCGATGGTGGCTGACTTGAAATCAGCCGGGCGCAAGCCCCAGGGGTTCGAATCCTCTGCCCTCCGCCAGTTTTTTCAATCCCTCAACCAACTTATCAATGTCTCAATTCTATCAATGTACTTGAAGAGAACCAAGATCCCTCGGCGGTGAAGCTGCCTCGGGATGACGGGGCTTTGTCGTCCCGAACGGCGCGAAGCGCCGGAGGGACCTCGGGTTTGGCGGCAAGTCAAGGGCGAGGTCCCTCGCGTTCGCTCGGGACGACAAAAAGGGCGGTCGTTAGGGACGACCCCTACTCCACCCTGTTCTCCAGCGCGCCCAGGCCCTCTATCTCCACCCTCATCACGTCGCCCTTCTTCACCGGGGCTATGCCGGACGGGGTTCCCGTGATTATCACGTCGCCCGGCTCCAGGGTCATCACTTGCGATATGTGGCTCACCAGCACGGGGACGGGGAAGATCAGGTTGCTTGTGCGGGAGCTCTGCACTGTTTCGCCGTTGAGCAACATTTTTATCTCCAGGTCCGACGGGTCGATGCCGCACACCACGTAGGGCCCGAGGGGGCAGAAGGTGTCGAAGGACTTGGCCCTGGTCCACTGGCCGTCCTTGTTCTGCAGGTCGCGGGCAGTGACGTCGTTCGCGCAGGTGTAGCCAAGCACGCAGGCTAAAGCCTGCTCCGGGGAGACGCCCTTGCACCTGCTGCCTATGACGACCCCCAGCTCCGCCTCGTAGTCCACCCGGCTGGTCATTGCGGGAGGGTATACCACCGGCTCGCCGTGCGCCACTACGCTGGTGGAGGGCTTCAGGAAGAGAAGCGGCTCCTCGGGAAGGGGCTTGCCGACCTCCGCGGCGTGGTCCCTGTAGTTGAGGCCGATGGCGACCACCTTGCCGGGCGACGAGGGCGGGAGATAGCTTTCAATATCCTCCAGAGCCCCTATGCGCTCCCCTCGCACCGCGTCCGTTCCCATGCCCCCGCCGAAGTCGTAGAGGGATCCCTCCTCGACCAGGGCGGCCCTCCTCTCCCCTCGGATAACGCATCGTACAAATGTCCTCTTCATGGCGCACCTCTCCCCCTGAATAATATTATGCATCGTGCATTATATGATACCAGACTGCGGCGATTTGCAACCGCGCCGACGGAATTGACTTTTGCACTGGCATGACGTATTCTGTGACATAATGCATACTTGGTCGTCGCCCTGTAGACGCCTCTTCCCGTTCGGGAGAGCCGCAGCGCGTGCGTCCGCCGCAGGGGGGGAGCTCTATGTTCAGAAAGAAGAAGGACGGAGTGGAGGCGATACTGTACTCGGGCGACCGGGCGAAGATTCTATCCATGGTCAAGGAGATGGGTGGAATGGCCGCCGAGGCGTTCAGGCTCGCGGTTCAGTCGCTGGAGGAGCGCGACGACGAGCTGGCCTCCAAGGTGATCGCCGACGACGACGCGATCGACGACATGGAGGCGGCGATCGACAACGAGTGCCTGTGCTCGATCGCGCTTAGGCAGCCGGTGCGTGAGGATCTGCGCTTCGTCTTTGCCGTGCTGAAGATCATCATGGACCTTGAGCGGATCGGCGACCAGGGAGTGAACATAGCGCAGAAGGCCATGCTGCTGAACCGGTACCCCCTGCTGAAGCCGCTGGTGGACATCCCGAAGATGAGGGACATCGCGACGGAGATGGTGGCGGACTCGCTGAAGGCGTTCGAGAAGAACGACATCCAGCTGGCGATGGAGATCTGCATGAGGGACGACGAGCTTGACGAGCTTTACGAGAGCATCTTCGACGAGCTTATCGAGATACTGGCGCGGAACTCGAACGGGGACGAGGCGACGGCGCAGCGGGCGGCGGGGCTGCTATGGATAGCGCGCCATCTGGCCCGCATAGGCGACCATGCGACGAACGTGGCGGAGAGGGTCTACTTCATGGTGGAGGGGGAGAGGCTGAAGCCAATCATCGAGGCCAGGAAGAAGGCCCTGCACGAAGATAAATAGGCACTGAATGTTTGGCATCAATCATCCCACGAGAGGAGAATGTGGAACATGAAGAGAGTACTGCTTTTAGCTCTTGCGCTCATTCTTGCATTCGGGGCGGCGGCGGCCGCCGATTATCCGACGAAGCCGGTGACGATCATCGTCGCGTCCAACGCCGGAGGCGGCACGGACACGATGGCCCGGCTGTTCGCGAAGTTCGCGGAGAAGTATTTCCCGCAGCCGTTCGTGATCAACAACATCGACGGCGCCGGCGGACAGAGGGGGTTCGACGCTCTAGCCCGCGCGAAGAAGGACGGGTATACGATCGGAACGGTCTACACACCCCATTTCACGGCACACATCTCGGCGAATAGGGCGAATTACACTATCGACGATTTCGACATGCTGTACAATCTTGTGACGGATCCGGGAGTGCTGATCGTGCCTTCATCGAGTCCCTTCAAGACTGTGGAGGATATCATCGAGGCGGAGAAGGCGGCGCCCGGCGCTCTGACCGGTTCGACTTCCGGGCCGGGCAGCGACGATGCTTTCGCGCTGGCGCAGTTCAACGAGTCGACCGGATGCACTGTGAAGAGCGTCCCGGCGACGGGTTCGTCGAATGCGAAGGCGACCGTGATGGGCGGTCATGTGTCCATGGGGTTCATGAATTTGTCGCAGATCGAGTCCAACTACAGGGCGGGCGAGCTTCGCATACTGGCGATGATGACGCACAAGAGGCACCCGAATGTGCCGGAGATCCCGACCTTCGCCGAGCTCGGCTACAAGGTCATCTCCGACTCGTCCAGGGGATTCGCGGCGCCCGCGGGCTTCCCGGAGGACGCCTACAAGATGATTCTGGAGGTCTTTGAGAAGGTGCTGGTCGATCCGGACTTCCTGGATGCGGCGAAGGAGCAGCTTGAGACCAACTTCCTCGGGCCGGACGAGTACAAGGCGTACCTTGAGGATCTTCTCGAGGTGACGAACAGGGCCTACGAGAAGGATCCCTGGTAGAGCGAATGACCCCCGTGACGAACCGGCTTTTCTCGGCCGCTGGGCTGGGGCTCGCCGCGACGCTCTTCCTGGGGGCGAAGGATTTCCCGGACCGGGCCGCCTCGGCGGCCCGGTACATATATTTCCTGGCCGGGGTCCTCGCGGTGCTCTCATCCCTCCTGTTCTTTCAGAGCGAGGCCACATCCGAGCCGCAGGAGCGCTGGATCCGCTCGCCGCGCCACTTCTTCGTGACGATAGCGGCGATGGTGGGCTACTGCGCCGCCATTCCGTACCTGGGCTTCTTCCTAGCGGGTGCGATCTTCATGCCTGCGCTGGCGATGCTGCTGGGCTACAGGAGCCCCCTCTTCATAGCCATAGGGACGGGATTGATACTTGCCTTCATATACCTGGTGTTCGTGTACTTCCTGGGCGTACCGGTGCCGGCCGGGATCTGGGAGGGATAGGCCATGAACGAATTTCTTGTTCCGGCTCTCACGTCCCTCTTCGACCCGCTGGCTCTGTTCACGATAACCGCCGGATCCGTGGTCGGCATAATAGTCGGCGCGATGCCGGGGCTGACCGCCACTATGGCGGTGGCACTGCTTATCCCGGTGACTTTCGGAATGCCGCCGCTTCTTGGGCTCTCCCTTATGGGGGGAGTCTACTGCGGCGGTATGTACGGCGGCGCGATATCGGCGATACTTCTCTCCACTCCGGGCACGCCCGCGGCGGCGGCAACGTCGTTCGACGGCTACCCGATGGCTCGGCAGGGAAAGGGCGGCACGGCCCTGACGGTGGCTGCCTGGTCAAGCTTCTGGGGCGGCATAATCTCCACCTTCGCGCTGCTCTTCATGGCGCCGACGCTGGCTCACTTCTCGCTACGATTCGGCCCGCCCGAGTACTTCGTGCTGTCGATCATGGGCCTGTCGAGCATAGTGACCCTGACGAGGGGCAGCATGGTGAAGGGGCTGATCTCCGGCTTCCTGGGGCTGATCGTGGCGACTGTCGGCATGGATCCCCTGTCAGGTTACATGAGATTCACCTTCGGGCAGATAGACCTGTTCGACGGAGTGCCATTCATGCCCGCTCTGATAGGGCTCTTCTCCATCAGCCAGATACTCGACCTCACGGCGGAGACCCGCATAGCCTTGGATGACGACGGAATCTCGCTTGGGAGCATCAAGAGAAGCAGGATGCCGAAGGGGCTGGGCGGTACAATAGTGCAGGGCGGCCTGATCGGCACGATAGTGGGAATGCTGCCCGGTGCGGGGGCGACCATCTCGGCCTTCATCTCCTACAACTTCGCCAAGCAGGGCGCGCCCGACCCGGAGACGTTCGGCAAGGGAAACCCGAAGGGAGTGGCCGCTGCGGAGAGCGCGAACAACGGCTGCGTGGGAGGCTCCATAATCCCGCTGCTGACCCTCGGAATACCGGGGAACAGCGTTGCCGCCGCCCTGATGGGAGGGCTGATGATCCAGGGGCTGATTCCAGGGCCGGAGCTGTTCACCCGGTACGGGACTCTGACCTACGGCTTCATCCTGTCGCTGTTCATCGCGAACCTGGTCTTCCTGGTGCTGGGGCTATACCTTGCGCCCTACTTCGCGAGAGTGACGACGACCCCGAACGCTCTGCTGATTCCGGGGATCGTGATGCTATCAGTCATAGGCAGCTACGCCATAAACAACAACCTATTCGACGTGTGGCTGATGCTCGGCTTCGGCATAGCGGGCTACTTCCTGGACAAGGGCGGCTTCTCCACCGGCGCGCTGGTGCTTGGGCTGATCCTGGGGCCGATAGCGGAGCTGGGCTTCGGGCAGTCGCTGATACTGTCGCAGGGGTCGCCTCTGATATTCTTCCAGAGGCCTCTCTGCCTGGCGCTGTGGGCGATAACGCTAGTTCTGATGATCCCGGCCTTCACGGGAAAGAGGCGAAGGAAAACAGCATGACGAGACCGGCCCCTTAAGGGGCCGGTTTTTTGTGCCGGGCCGCGCCGACTATCGACTTTTCGCGGCGTTTGTGTTATTTTTTTGAGAGTAGAAGCGAGATCCCTCGTCGCCTCGCTCCTCGGGATGACAAACCTCAAGTCATCCCGAACGGTGCGCAGCACCGGAGGGATCCAGGGGTTAATCCGAGTTAAAGGCGAGATCCCTCGCGTTCGCTCGGGACGACATAAGCAGGCGACCGAACGGGCCGGTTTTTCCGTTCGTGTCGATCGCTTATCCCGAGGCCAGAGGGCCGAGGGGAGGGATCTGAGGGATCTAGGAGTAAATCCGAGTTAAAGGCGAGATCCCTCGCATTCGCTCGGGATGACAGGAAACCGCGTTCGGGATGACACCCTTTAAAGGAGTTGGTTCTGTGGACAGTGGATCGCAACCCTTAAGTAGCACCCTCTCAGCGTAATTCAGCGCCGACACGGCCTCCGCTTCAAGTGAGCCGACGCCCGGCGCCCGCCGGGTTTTCTCACTGATAAAACCCTGGACGAAATAATCAGACGTTCCGGACCCGCGCGCCTCTTCGCAGGCTTTGCGGGCTGTGCGGTCCTGCGCCGCGCCGGGGCAAGGAGGCGACGCCGTGATAGACCTTAAGGAAAAATTCCTCGCCAGCGTGGACAGGCTCTTCGAGCGAAGGCAGTTCAAGAGCCTGAAGGAGCTGCTTGCCGTGATGGAGCCGGCTGACATAGCGGAGATCCTGGCCGACAAGGCGCCGACGGAGCGCGCCTTCCTCTTCCGCCTGCTGTACAAGGACCAGGCGATAGAGGTGTTCGAGTTCATGGAGGGGACGGAGAGGGAGGAGCTGCTGGCCAATTTCACCGACTCGGAGGCTGCGTCGATCATCGAGGAGATGAGCGACGACGACCGCACCGCCCTGTTCGACGAGCTGCCCGCCAAGACGGTCAAGAAGCTTATCCTGCACCTTTCGCCTCAGGAGAGGCGCATAGCCAACACCCTCATGAACTACCCCCCGGACACCGCCGGCCACATCATGACGCCGGAGTTCATCGACCTGAAGGAGAATATGGACGCGTCGGCCGCGATCGAGAGGATCCGCGCCACAGCGGCGAAGAAGGAGACGATCTATACCTCCTTCGTGATGAGCCCGGACCGCCGTCTTCGCGGCACGGTCAACCTGGAGGATTTGATACTGGCCGCTCCGGACAAGACGATAGCGGAGATAATGGACGCTAACCCGGTGTTCGTCTCCACGTCGGACGACAGGGAGGAGGCCGCCGTGGTGATGTCCCGCTACGACCTGCAGACCCTCCCGGTGGTGGACAGCGAGGAGCGGCTGGTGGGAATCCTTACGTTCGACGACATAATGGACGTGATCCAGGAGGAGGCCACGGAGGACTTCGAGCGGATGGCCGGAATCCACCCGGTCGAGGAGAGCTACCTGGACGCGGGGGTGATGACCCTGTCGCGCAAGAGGCTGACCTGGCTGCTGGTCTGCATAGTGACCCAGCTCTTCTCCACCACTATCCTGGAGCACTACACCTTCGCGCTGGAGAGCGTGGTGGCCCTGGCATTTTTCATCCCGCTGCTGATAGACACGGGCGGGAACACCGGTACGCAGGCGTCGACCCTGGTGATTCGAGGGCTGACCCTCGGGGAGATAACAGCCGGGGACCTGTGGACGGTGCTGGTCAAGGAGGCTTTGTCCGGCCTGATACTGGGAAGCATACTCGCGGCGCTGGCCTCTCTGCGAGCCTGGCAGATGGGGACGGGTTCCATGGTGGCGCTGACCGTGGCCATATCGGTGGTCGGAGTGGTGATGATGGGCAATATGGTGGGCGCATTCCTGCCCTTCGCGGCGAAAAAGATGAGGGTCGACCCGGCGGTGATGTCCGGCCCGCTGATCACGACCGTGGTGGACGTGCTGGGGCTGATGCTCTACCTGGAGGTCGCCAGGCGGCTGCTGGGCCTGGGTTAGGTGAGCGCCGTGGCGGAGCTCTGGAAGTCCTTCCTAGCAAGCGTTGACAGGCTGTTCGAGCGCAGGCAGTTCAAGAGCCTGAAGGAGCTGTTCGCCGCGCTCGAGCCGGCCGACGTCGCGGAGATACTGGCGGAGAAGCCGCCGACGGAGCGAGTCTTCCTCTTCAGGCTGTTGCAGAAGGATCAGGCTATCGAGGTGTTCGAGTTTTTGGGTGGCGCGGCCCGCGAGGAGCTGATGGCTCACTTCACCGACTCGGAGGTGGCCTCGATAATCGAGGAGATGAGCGACGACGACAGGACGGCCCTCTTCGACGAGCTTCCGGCGGAGACCGTCACGAGGCTGCTGTCGCACCTGTCGCCGAAGGAGCGAAGGCTGGCGAACGCCCTGCTGAACTATCCTCCCGACACGGCGGGGCACATCATGACCCCGGAGTTCGTCGACCTGAAGGAGGGTATGGACGCATCCCAGGCGATAGACAGGATCCGCGCCACGGCGGCGAAGAAGGAGACGATCTACACGTCGTTCGTCGTCGGCTCGGACAGGAGGCTTAAGGGGACGGTGCACCTGGAGGACCTGATCCTGGCCGACCCGAGAGAGCTGATGTCCGATCTAATGGACGCGAACCCGGTTTTCGTATCGACGTGCGACGACAGGGAGGAGGCCGTGAGGACCATGTCGCGCTACGACCTGCAGACTCTGCCGGTGGTGGACAGCGACGGCAGGATGGTCGGCATCCTGACCTTCGACGACATGATCGACGTGATCCAGGAGGAGACGACCGAGGACTTCGAGCGGATGGCGGGAGTCTCCCCGGTCGAGGAGGGGTACATGAACGCGAACGTGGTCACCCTGTCGCGAAAGAGGCTGAACTGGCTGCTGATCTGCATTGTGACGCAGCTTTTCTCCACATTCGTGCTGCAGAGGTACTCGTTCGCGCTGGAGAGCGTGGTGGCCCTGGCATTTTTCATCCCGATGCTGATAGGCACGGGGGGGAACTCCGGCACCCAGGCGTCGACACTGGTCGTCCGAGGGATGACATTGGGGGAGATCGAGCCGCCCGACGCGTGGCGGGTGGCGAAGAAGGAGATTCTAACCGGGCTGGTGCTGGGGGCCGCACTGGCGGTGATGGCATACTTCAGGGCGTGGCACATGGGGGCCGGGCCGGGGGTGGCGCTCACCGTGGCCATCTCCATCGTCGGCGTGGTCGTAATGGGCAACCTGGTAGGCGGGTTGCTGCCCTTCGCCGCGGAGAAGCTGGGGACGGACCCGGCGATAATGTCCGGCCCGCTGATCACCACGGTGGTGGACGTCCTGGGGCTGCTCTTCTACTTCGAAGTAGCCCGTACAACGCTCGGCCTCTTCCAGGGGCTATAGCTTCATGTCGCCGGGCCTTATCCGCCCCGCCCTCCCTAGGAGCTCGGCGAACAGCAACGACAGAGCGGCGGGGAGCAGGAAGTGCAGCAGGATCACTCCACTCCAAGCGGCCGATCCCATCACCTCGAAGGTAGACACCTGACCGACCAGTCCGCTAGTGCCCATGCCGGCCCCGACACTGTCGTTCACCATGCCGAAGACCACGGTCGAGACGGGCCCCAGCAGGGCGGAGGCAAGTGTGGGAGGAAGCCATATCCACGGGTTTCTGATTATGTTCGGCACCTGAAGCATGGAGGTGCCCAGCCCCTGAGAGAGCAGCCCTCCGATGCCGTTGTCCCTGAAGCCGGCCACCGCGAAGCCGATCATCTGGCAGCAGCATCCGGTGGTGGACGCGCCCGCGGCCAGCCCGGAGAGCCCGAGGGAGATGGCGAGCGCGGCGCTGCTTATCGGCAGGGTGAGCACCAGCCCCATTATCACCGAGACGGCAATCCCCATCGGGATCGGCTGCAGGGCGGTGGCCACGTTGATCACGCTGCCGAGACAGTGGAGGCCCCGCGCGATGGCCGGGCCTGCGAACACTCCTGCGAGGCCGCCTGCGACTATCGTGCCGGCCGGGACGATCACTATGTCCACCCTGGTCCTGCCGGATACCAGCCGGGAGAACTCCGCGCCCGCCAGTGACGCCACCAGGGCGCCGACAGGCTCCCCGACCGAGGCCACAACCGCGCCCGACTCGAAGGAGAAGGTCCCCGCTCCGATAGCCCCGGTGATGATCGAAGAGAACAGACCCAGCGGCGACGCGCCTGCCGAGTGTGCCACTCCCGCCCCTATCGCCGGGCCCATCAGAACCTGCGCTACCCTGCCAAGATGCTCGAGGAAGGGCAGGGAGAGAAGGTGACCGGCCTGCTTCAGTATCAGGCCGATTATCAGCGAGGCGAACAGCCCCAACGCCATTCCGTTCGACACCCTGACAAGATATCCCCGAAACAGGATGCCGAACGGATTCTTTTTGATCTGTGAAGTACTCTCCCTCATTGACGCAACATCCTTTCTGCGGCAGGTGCGGCTACTCCTCCCGCCTGCCCTTCTCGCGCAGCCAGTCTATCCAGTAGAGGTCGGTCCTCCTGCTGTGCAGGTTTCGCACGCTGCCCTGCAGGCGAAGCTCCTTCAGCAGCTCCATGTCAAGGTCGGCTATCAGCGCCATCTCCGTGTTAGGGGTGGCCTCCGCGGCGACGGCGTCGTGCGGGAAGGCGAAGTCCGACGGGGTGAAGACGGCGGACTGGGCGTACTGGATGTCCATGTTCTCGACCTTGGGGATGTTGCCGACGCTGCCCGCTATTGCGACGTAGCACTCGTTCTCGATGGCACGCGCCTGGGCGCAGCGGCGGACCCGGAGGTAGGCGTTCTTGGTGTCGGTCCAGAAGGGCACCAGGAGCAGGTCCATGCCCTTGATGGCGAGGTAGCGGGCGAGCTCGGGGAACTCGACGTCGTAGCAGATGAGTATGCCGATGTTGCCTACGTCCGTCTGGAATACGCCGAGGTCGTGCCCTCCGTGCAGGCCCCAGCATCGGTACTCGTCCGGGGTGATGTGCAGCTTGTACTGCTGGTCCCAGGTGCCGTCGCGGCGGCAGAGGTAGGTTACGTTGTAGAGGCGGTTGTTGCGCAGCTCCGGCACGCTTCCGGAGACTATGTTTATGTTGTAGGCGACCGCCATCTCCACGAGGCTCCTGCGCAGGTCAGTCGTGTAGCCGGCGAGAGAGCGCATGGCCTCGGCCGGGTCCTCCTGGTCGAACTGGGCCAGCAGGGGGGCGTTGAACATCTCGGGGAAGAGCATGAGGTCGGTGTTGTAGCCCGCCTGAGTATCGACGAAGAATTCGACCTGCTGCTCGAAGTCGTCGAAGGATTCGAAGGTCCTCATCTGCCACTGGACGACGCCGAGGCGCATGTAGGTCTTTACCTTGGGGATGAGCCTGCGCCTCTCCTCGTAGTAGATGTTGTTCCACTCCAGGATGACTCCGTACCCCTTGGAGCTGAAGTCCTCCGGCCAGTAGTTGTCGACTATCTTCTTGTAGTGGAAGTCGTTGCTCATCTGGAAGGTCAGCACCGGGTCGAGCACCTCGCGGTTGTAGACCATGCGGACGTACTGCTGGGGGGACTTCTTGCCCGCCCAGTCGGCGTAGCCGGGGATGCGACCTCCGATGATTATGCCCTTGAGGTTGAGGGTCTCGCAGAGCTCCTTGCGCGCGTCGTAGAGGCGGCGGCCGAGGCGTTTCTCCCTGTAGTCGGGCGAGACGAAGACGTCGAAGCCGTAGAGGAAGTCGCCTGTCGGGTCGTGGTTCTTCAGGTGGCCGTCGCCGACTATGTCGCCGTAGGTGTGCCTGTCTCCGTAGCGGGAGTAGTCTATGATCAGCGACAGGGCGCCCGCGACCACCCTGCCCTTGTCCTCTATGCAGAGCTGCCCCTCGGGGAAGCGGGCTATCATGGACGAGAACTGCTCCCTGGACCAGGCGCCGCCCATCTCCGGGTAGATGGTGTTCATTATTCTCCTGACCTCGTCGTAGTCCCTGGTCGTGAACTGGCGGAGCTCAAGCTCGTGCTGGTAGCGCTTCTTCGCCATCGTGTCTCTCCCCTCCCGGCACATTATACGTCGAGGAGCGGCAAAATAACAGGAGCGGAGCGCGACTTCGACCGCGGACTATGTCGCCGGGCGCGTTTATGCTAGAATTAGCGACAAAGTCCTCGTAAAGGAGATGGAAGCCGGTATGGAACAGTGCGGAGGCGTCGATTTCGAGAAGGTTGTAAATAAAAGCCCCATAGCGTCTTTTATCTGGCTTCGCTCTGATGAAGAATGCCCCTGCTTCGTCTCCGAGGGGATCCGGGCATTCGGCTACGATCCATCGGACTTCACCTCGGGAAGGGTACGGTTCGAGGACCTGGTTCACCCGGAGGACAGGGATTCTCTCTCCTTCGTCCCGGATGCGACGCCCAAGGGCTACAGGCTGAAGAACCCGCAGGGCGGATGGCGGTGGGTGCTGCACAGGGTCTGCGTGATCGAGGGAGGGTGCGATATGCCGGAGGAGATCCTCTGGCTGGTGTCCGACATAACAGCCCACATGGAGATTCACAGCGAGCTGCAGAGGAACGAGTCCAAGCTGGCGGCCTTCACCAACGCCCTGCCGGCGATGCTGCTGGTGCTGGACGAGGACGGCAGGTTCATCGAGGTGAGCGGATCGTCCGAGGGGGTTGAAACCGTCTCCAAGTACATCGGAAAGACCGTGAGAGAATCTCTCCCGGATGAGAAGGCCGAGGAGCTTATGGCGCCGCTGGAGAGATGCTTCGAGACGGGAGCGCACCAGACGGCGGCTTACGAGATAGAGATAGGCGGCAAGAGATACTTCCAGGAGACGCACATCTCCCTGATGCCGGAGACGTTCGACGGCAAGAGGGCGGTGGTCTGCGTGGCGATAGACATAACCGCGCGCAAGGAGCTGGAGGAGCAGATCTTGCTGCAGAGCGTGCACAACCCGCTGGACATGGCGTCAAACAGGACCCGCTTCAACCGCGCCCTCTTCCTGGCCCTGGCCGAGGCTCAGAGGACCGGCTCGCCGCTGGCCCTCTTTCACATCGACCTGGACAAGTTCAACAGGGTCAACGAGGCGATAGGCAGGGAGATGGCGGACCTGCTGCTTAAGGGGGTGGCGCAGCGCCTCCAGGGAGCGTGCAGGCGCGAGGACATCATCTACAGGATGGAGGGAGTGAACTACTACGTCATCCTGCCGAAGCCGGGCACGAAGGAGGACATCTCGGCCATCGCCGATAGAATGCTGAACGCGATAAAGAGCGCCGCGCCGCAGCAGAGCTCGTTCACCCTGACCGCCACGATAGGCATCAGCGTGTTTCCGACCGACGGGCAGGACTCGAAGGGGCTGCTGAGGGTGGCGGAGCAGGCCCTGTCCGCCGGGAAGGAGGCGGGGGGCGACTGCTACCGGTTCTACGAGCCGGAGGCATAGCCTGGTCGCTCCGGGCCGCAGAGCAGCAGGGTCAGGTCGTTGACGTTTGTCCCGGTCGGGCCGGTGGTCACCAGGCCGCCGCAGGCCTTCAGGGCGTTGTACGAGTCGTTCTCCGCCAGGATAGAGTGAACGTTAATGCCCTTGTCGACCAGCAGCCTGGCGGTGGCGCCGTCCACCACTCCGCCCGCAGCGTCGGTGGGGCCGTCCGTGCCGTCCGAGCCTACCGACAGGACGACCGTGTCCTCCAGCCCTCTTATCCCTGACGACGCCGCGAGCGCGATCTCCTGGTTGCGCCCTCCCTTGCCGCCGCCCGTCAGTCTGACGACCGTCTCTCCCCCCATTATCACAGCGCAGGGGGGCCTCACCGGCCTTCCGGACGACCGGACCTCGCGCGCGATGGACGCTATCACCGCCCCGGCCTCTCGGGCCTCGCAGTCCAGGGTGGTGGTAAGTACGAGCGGGGTGTAGCCCAGTAGCCTCGCCTCCGACTCGGCCGCCGCGCAGAGTGCGGTCACGCTGCCCGTTATCACAGACGTGACGTCCTCCAGGGACTTCGGCGTCTCGACCCTCAGAGCGTCCATCACATTTTCGCCCAGGACCAGTCCGTACCTCTCCACTATGCCCAGTGCGTCCTCGGACGTGGCCGAGTCGGGCCACGCCGGGCCGGAGGCTATGCTGTCCAGCCTGTCGCCGAGCACGTCCGACAGCACCACCGAGTAGACGTGAGCCGGGGACGAAGCCTGTGCGAACCTGCCTCCCTTGACAGATGACAATCTCTTGCGGATGGTGTTGATCTCGACTATGTCCGCCCCGCAGGCGAGCAGCTCGCCTGTGGTCGCGGCTATGTCGGCTAGGCTCAGCCCCGCGGCGGGGCTCTCGAACAGGGCGGAGCCGCCCCCGGAGACGAGGAAGAGCACAGTGTCCTCCGGCGCAAGGCCCCTGACTGCCGCCAGGGCCCTCTCCGTCCCCGCGACGCCGTTTTCGTCCGGGATCGGGTGCCCGCCCTCGTGGATCTCGAGCCGATCGATCGGCCCGCCCGAGTGGCCGTACTTGGTCACGACCACTCCGCCGCTCAGCCTGTCGCCCAACGATTCGGACGCGGCGCTAGCCATCCTCCAGGCGGCCTTGCCGATGGCGACCAGCACGACATTGCCGCCTTCTCCCAGTCGCTCCAGGAACGAATCGCCCTCGAGGGCCTCGCGCACGGCTCTCTCGGGCAGCACCGCCTCTATCGCCCTGGTAGCTATCTCGAGCGCATCCAGCCTGATCCTCTCCACGGCTCAGCCCTCCTTATGATCTTTTGCCAGCAGCTCCGCCGCCTTAAGTGCTCTCTCCCTGGACGGGAAGTCGCGCAGCAGATGCTCCTCGCTCAGTTCTCTCAGGATTCTACCCACCAGCGGGCCCTCCCGGAGCGAGAGATGCTCCATCAGCTCGTCCCCGGACGGGATTCGCTCCTTCAGGGTCGCCATCCGGGGGAGAAGGCTTGCGGCCGTCGCTCGGAGGAGGGCCGCCCTGTCCGAGCCGAGCACCTCCTCCAGCACCGATGCGAGTGAGAGGCAGAACTCCCAGCCGTGGTCCAGCAGCAGGGAGACGGCCTCGCGCCGGGCATCGCCCCGCCCGAAGGCGCTCCTCTTGCGCACCAGCAGAGTTACCCGCGCGACAACGGCAGAGGGCCAGCCCCATCTGGCCAGCACGGTTCGGACTCCCTCCCCCTCTCGGCCGGGGGAGTCCGCCCACCCCCGGAAGAGGGCCAGAGCGGCCGCCCGCCTGACCAATGGCTCGGCGCCCGTGTCGAGCCTTTCGAGGGCGCGCACTATCACCGCAGGGCTCGCTCGCACTCCGACCAGGGGCTCGAGCAGGCCGGCCAGTCCGCAGTCGTCCAGGGTGCGCACAAAGATCGGAGCGTCGCCCGACAGTCCCAGCCGCATCTCCCGGCCTATCCTCTCGGGGGCGCATTGCTCGACCGGCGGCCGCACGGCGCGCACGAAATCGCGCGAGCCGGGGTCGACAGTGAAGCCGTGCAGCTCGGCGGCGAAGCGCGGAAGGCGCAGGGCCCTCAGAGGGTCCTCCCTCAATCTGTCGGGCGGACTGCCGTTGAAGCGGAGCAGCCTGTCCCTTATGTCGTCCAGTCCGCTCCCGGCGCGGACTATCTCGCCGGTCGCGCGCATGGCGAGGGCGTTGACGGTGAAGTCGCGCCTGGCCAGCTCGCCCTCGAGGGAGCCTGCGTAGGAGACGACCTCGCACGAGCCCCCCTCGCAGGGGACGAGGAAGACCCGCTTGCCCTCAGGGCCGACGGCCCTCCCTTTCGGGAATAGAGAGGCCAGCTCCTCGTGACGCGCGGAGGTGGCTATGTCCAAGTCACCGACCTCGCGGCCCAGCAGGATGTCGCGCACGGCGCCCCCGACCAGAACGGCTTCGAAGCCCTCTGACTCGATCCTCCTCGCCAGTTCGAAGCCGCGGGCCGCGCGGTCGTTCATCTCCTGTCCTCGGGGACCTCGTCCAACGGCCTGCCGTAGAGCATCACCATGCCGTTGGGCTTCAGCCTGGTCTTGTAACCGACGAAGCCGGCCTCCATCACCTTGGGGTGGTAGTCGAAGTTGCGGAGCAGCACCTGCTTGCGACCCCTGGTGCTGACGGGGATGGACCTCCTGAGGTTCTTGTAGAGAACGAAGCGGTTGTGCCCTCCGTACTTCTTCTTGAAGTCGACCGCGATGAAACCGCACTTCAGCACGTTCCTCAGGCTGAATACGTTCCTGGGGGAAACGGTTGTGTACAGATGGTACCTGTTGGGATACATGAGGCTCTCTATGTGAAGATAAGTGAAAAACTGTATGTAGTTTCCCCTGAACGCCTTGTCGGTCACGCAGAAGTCCATGACAGCCACGTTGTCGATCTCCTCCGGGTCCAGCTTCAGATCCTCGACCGCATCCTCCAGGTCCCCCTTCACGTAGGAGACCGACCTGAGCGCGATTATCCTCCCCTCGGCGTAGACCCCTATGGCCAGCCCCTCGCCCATGACGCTCTCGGCGATGGTGTTGTCCTCGCAGAAGATGTCCGCGTCGCCGATCTGGTCGGATATCCTCTTGTGGAACTCCACGGCCTCCTCTATGTCGTCCTCCGCCAGCCCGCGCATGGTGCAGAGGATTGGGGCAACGTAGCCCAGGCCTCTCTTCTGCAGAAAAAATTGCTGTACGTTGATAGGCATAAGATCACCAGCCTTTCTCCGGTTGCGGTGTATTATAATACATGACGGGGCGAAGGGAGACGAAAACGTGAAAAATAACCCTTTTCACACGCAGATATAGATAGGAGATGACGCCGTGAGAAAGACCATTGGCATACCACTGCTCTTCCTGCTGCTGGGCGCGGCGGCCTTCCTGGCGTCCACCCTGGCGGTGAACGGGCAGCCGACATTTTGGGACGATCCGCCGAAGGAGGAGCTTGCGCCGGAGAGGCTGGACACGGCGCCTCCCCCCGAGGATACGCCGGAGGAGACGCCCGATCCGAGGGAGTCCTACATCTCCGTCCCGATATTCACTACGGCGGACGAGGCGGCCGGGATGCTGGAGGCAGCCCTGGTCAACCCTCTCTACGACGTGAAGGACGAGGTGATCGACAGGAGCTTCGGCGAGTCGAGGGCCGACCTGCTGCTGGAGAAGACCGGCAGGGTGGGAGTGTCGTTCGCCGAGGGCGCGGCGGGCTTCTCCCTGCCATTTCGCTTCTCGTCGATAGTCTCGTGGAGGGGGGAGATACTGGGGATATCGTCCAGCGCGCGCAAGGAGATCATGGGCGCGGGCAGGCTGCACCTCGACCTGTCGCCAGCCTTGGAGGAGGACTGGAGGCTGAAGCTGAACGGCGCCGCCAGGCTTGAGTGGACCAGCTCCCCCACCCTGAACATACTGGGCCAGGAGATCGGCATAGCCTCCCTGCTGACCGACCTGTTCAACAGGCGGTCGGGGGATCTGCTGGCGAGCGCGGAGGAGGAGATCAACCGCTCCGCTCGCATAAGGGAGCATGCCGAGAAGGAGTGGGAAGGGCTGTTCGAGCCGATAAGGCTGAGCGAGGACCCTGACCTCTGGCTCTCCGTGACGCCGATCTCGCTGGCGATGCCGCCATTCTCCGCCAGGGACGGGAAGCTGACCGCGACGGCGGGGCTGAAGTGCCTGCTGTCGATCACGGCGGAGAGGCCGGGCGAGCGGATGCCCTCCCCCCTGCCGGGGCTGGAGGCGATGGGGCCCAACATGGAGCCGGGCGTGCTGCTGAACGTGGAGAGTATCATCTCCTACGCCGCGCTGGGCGACTACGTCACCTCGATGGAGATGCCGGAGATCGACATACCGGGCGGAAGCGTCACAGTGAACCGGGTGGAGTTCTTCGGCCGGGGGGAGAGCCTCGTCGCCGAGGCGGACATATCGGGCAGGGGGCCGGGAGGTGCGGTCGAGGGGAAGATCTACATCATGGGAAGGCCGGTCTACTCCCGAGATGACGAGGTCGTCCGGATGGAGGACGCGGATTTCGAGGAAAAAACGAACAGCGCCCTGGCGAAGGCGGCGGCGTGGCTGGCAAGGCCCGCGCTTCTCAAAGAGATGACGGAGAGGATGGTCTGGCCGCTGGGCGAGCTTCGCGAGAGGACCGCCGAGTCGCTGTCCGACATGCTGAAGGAGCGCTGGATAGCCGACGACGTGATGATGGAGGGAGATCTCTCCAACCTGTCGCTGGAGGGGCTGTCGGTGGGGGCGGACGGGCTGCGCCTGTCGCTGACGATGGGAGGCGGGGTCTCGCTGCGATACGGGGAGGGGCGGGCCAAGAAGGGCCTTTAGGCGCGGCGGCGTTTGACATTGTCCGGCTCAGTTCATATACTTTTCAAGGTTTCAAATCGACCTGGAATATCAGGCCGAAATATCAAAGCAAAGGAGTTGCATGGGATGAAAAGATTTAGCCTGTTGTGCGCGCTTGCGGTGGTAATGGCGCTGCTGGTCGCTGGGGCGGCCGCGGCGGAGACGGTGACGGTCTACACGACTCTGGAGGAGATGCACGCGAAGGAGCTGTTCGACGCCTACGAGAAGGAGACCGGCATCAAGGTCGACTGGGTCCGCCTGACCTCGGGAGAGGCGGTCGCTCGCCTTGAGGCGGAGAAGGCCACTCCCAGGGTGTCGATCTGGGTGGGCGGCGTCGGCACCCTGCACATCGACGCGAAGAACAAGGGGCTGACCGCTCCTTACAACTCCAGGGCCGCGTCGTCGATCCCGGAGAAGTTCCGCGATCCCGAGCAGTACTGGATCGGCCTTTACGTCGGGCCCATCGCCTTCGGCATGAATATCGACCGGGCCAAGGAGCTCGGCCTGTCGATGCCCCTCTCCTGGGCCGACATAGTCAAACCGGAATTCGAGAAGCTTGCCCGAGTGGCCAACCCGGGGACGTCCGGCACGGCGTACAATATGATCACCACCCTGATCCGCATCGCCGACGACGACGAGGACAAGGCGTTCGAGTTCCTGAGGGAGCTGGACCGCAGCATCGACCAGTACACCAAGTCCGGATCGGCGCCGGGCAAGAGCTGCGCGATCGGCGAGATCCCCGTGGCTATCGGCTACCTGCACGACCTCATCAAGCTCCAGGTGCAGGGAGCGCCGCTTGAGATAGCGGTGCCCAACGACGGGACAGGCTTCGAGACGGCGGCGATGTCGATGGTCAAGGACGGCCCGGATCCGGTGAACGGCAAGAAGCTGTACGACTGGGTGCTCGGCCAGAGCGCCATGGACATAGTCGCAAGCTGGTTCGTGATCCCGCTCAGCTCGAAGGCCTCCCCGGTCGACACGGGCTTCTCCTTCGAGAAGATGGTGCTGGTGAACCAGGACGACGTCTGGGACGCGGCGAACAAGGAGCGTCTGCTCGACCGCTGGAACAGGGAGATAGGCGACCTGAGGTAGCCTGCAAGGCAGTTTGCGCGAGGTGCGAGGGGGGCTCTCCCCTCGCACCATTTCGACATCCCGAAAGGAGGGGAGGACATACTGTCCAAGAGATCCATCACACTGGCACTGTCCATCCTGCTCTTCGCCGCGATACTCTTCTGGATAAACGACTCTCTGACCGACTCTTTCCAGTCCCTGACCGAGAGCCGCCACCGCAAAACCGCCGTGGCCGCGATGGGCTCCGCTCCGTCGGGCGACGAGGCGATAGCCGGCTGGTTGAAGCGCATATCCTCGCAGAACGACGAGTTCGACCTGATCTTCCTCAAGGGCTTCCCGGAGGACGAGGGGGGCATGAGGGTCTTCGCGGACAGGCCGGAGCTGGAGGAGCTGCTGAAGGGGTACGAGGGGACGAAGTCCTTCGCCAAGGGGCTGGAGAGC
>JAAYLU010000002.1 GCA_012521675.1 Synergistaceae bacterium
CCCTCTTTGAGGGGGACGAACGGCTCTTTCTTTCGTGTCAGGTCATTATAAAGCGTTAAACCCATCTCCACGCACCTCCAATGCTTTCTGACGGGTATTATATAATAATGCTATGAGGAGCGCATGTTTATCTCTCCCTGTATTAGGAGGAGCCATGGCTGGAGAGCATGTTAAAAATCTATTGAAAAATCTCCCGGACAGGCCGGGGGTCTACTTGATGCGCGATTCGGAGGGCATGGTGCTCTACGTGGGCAAGGCAAAGTCGCTGAAAAGAAGGGTCGCCTCCTACTTCAGGCACGAGTCCTTCGCATCGCCGCGCCTGAGGAAGTTGGTTGCCTCGATCGACGACATCTCCGTGATAAGGACCGAGACCGAGGTGGAGGCTCTAATCCTGGAGGCCAAGCTGATCCGAAAGTATTCGCCCTTCTTCAACGTGAACCTGAAGATGAACGACAGGTACCCCTACATAAAGATAACGTCGGAGACCTTCCCGCGCATCGTGATCACCCGCAAGAAGATCGAGGGGGACGGGCTGTACTTCGGGCCATACGTGAGCGTCGGCGACGTCCGGTCGCTGCTGAGGCTGATTGAGAGGTACTTCCCCTTGAGGATCTGCGCCCGGGAGATCGACCGGAACGGGGGGGGAAAGAAGGTCCGCCCCTGCCTGCATCACGCGCTGGGCAGGTGCATGGGCGTCTGCGCCGGACTGGCCACGGCGTCGGAGTACCGTGAAAGAGTGGATGACGTGATCCTGCTTCTGCAGGGGCAGTCCGCCGAGGTGGTCGAGAGGTTGAGAAAAAGGATGGACAGGGCCGCGAGCTCGTTGAACTTCGAAGAGGCGGCGAGGCTCCGCGACACCATCCGCGCGATATGGCGAGTGTCCAGGCAGAGGGTGTCGCAGCCCCTGCGGGAGGAGTTCGACGGCGACATGTGGATTCGCCTGAACCGCCTGCAGGAGCTGCTGAATCTTCCCGTGCTACCGTGGAGGATCGACGGGTTCGACATCTCGCACATGTCGGGAAGGGAGACGTACGGCGTGGTGGTCGTCTTCGAGCAGGGGATCCCGAACCGCTCGCTGTACCGTCGATTCAGGATAAGGACCGTTGAAGGCGTCGACGATTTTCGCTCGATCGAAGAGACGGTCGAGCGGCGCTATAAAAAAGTCCTGGAGGGCAAGGAGCCCCTGCCTCAGCTGATCCTGATAGACGGAGGCCCTGTTCAGCTTGATTTCGCCAGAAGAGCTCTCTCAAGGCTGGGGCTTGATAATACCCCCTCCATATCCCTGGCAAAAGAGGAGGAACTGATATACCATAGCATTGGAGAAGATGACCCCTTGCGGCTGGACAGGGGAGATGAAGTTCTTCGCCTGCTTCAGAGCGTACGCGACGAGGCGCACAGGTTCGCCGTCGAAAGCCACCGTTCGGCAAGAGGTGCTAGGCTGCGCAGAAGCGCGCTGGAGGACGTGCCGGGGATCGGGAAGCATCGTGCCGCACAGCTTCTGGGTCACTTCGGCAGCGCAAGGGCTATCGCCGGGATGACGGTGGAGGAGCTGTCAACCGCCCCCGGAATAGGCAGGGCCACCGCGACGCGGGTGTTGAACTATCTGAAGGAGGAGTACCGGGAATGAAGTTTATGGAGGGCGGGCTTTCGGCGGAGGGGATGCGCTTCTGCATCGTCGTCTCGCGGAGGGAGGTATTCTTTGGCGAGCAGCTGCTCGCCGGGGCCAAGGACTCGCTTCTACGGCACGGAGTCTCTCACCGCGGAATCGACGTGCTCAAAACGCCAAGTCCCTGGGAGATACCCCTCGCGGCTAAGGAGGCTGCACTGTCGGGAAGGTACGACGCGATAATCGCCCTCGGCATCGAGACGGCGGGGGACCACGAGAACAGGGCGGTCTACGAGAGTTTGGCGTCGATCTGCCTTGCCCAGAGAGTGCCGATCTCGTTGGGAATTCTTCCGTCCCGATTGGAGCTACCGATCTCGGAGGCCTGCAACAGAGGATCCGAAGCGGCCACCGCCGCGATCGAGATGGCAAATTTGCTGAAACAGATGAGAAATATAAAGGAGGCCGTTGCTGATGCTTGATATAAGATGGATAAGATCGAACGTGGACGAGGTTAAGACATTTCTTGCCAACAGGCGAAACGACTTCGAAGTAGAGCCTCTTTTAGCCTTGGACGACGAGAGGCGCGCGCTTCTGACCGAGACCGAGGAGCTGAAGGCCCGCAGAAACGAAGGGGCGAAAAAGGTCGGAGCAGCGAAGAGCAGAGGCGAGGACGCGACCGAGCTCATGGAGGAGATGCGGGTCCTGGGGGAGCAAGTCCGGGAGGCGGACGCCAAGATGGCCGAGATAGACGAAAAGCTGAACTTCATGCTCCTGTGCATCCCCAACAGGCCTCACGAGTCGGTCCCGGTCGGAGAGGACGAGAACGACAACCTGGAGGTCAGGAGATGGGGAGAGCCGAAGCGCTTCCCATTCGAGCCGAAAGCCCACTGGGATATAGGAGAGGGCACCGGGATTCTGGACTTCGAGAGGGGCGCCGCGCTGGCCCAGAGCAGGTTCACCGTGCTGAAGGGCATGGGCGCGCGCCTGGAGAGGGCGTTGATCAACTTCATGCTCGACCTGCAGACGAAGGAGCATGGCTATCTCGAGGTTCAGCCCCCCTTCCTGGTGAACAGCAAGACGATGCAGGGGACGGGCAACCTCCCCAAGTTCGCGGACGACCTCTACAAGTGCGAGAACGACGACCTGTGGTTGATACCCACGGCGGAGGTGCCCCTGACAAATCTCTTCGCCGGGGAGATCATAGACGAAGACCAGCTTCCCTACTACTGCACCGCCTACACACCGTGCTTCCGGCGGGAGGCCGGCTCTCACGGACGGGACGTCAGGGGTATGCTGCGGCAGCACCAGTTCGACAAGGTCGAGCTGGTCAAACTGACGACGCCGGAGAAGAGCTACGAGGAACACGAGAAGCTGACCGACAATGCCGAGGAAGTGCTGCGCAGGCTGGAGATCCCCTTCCGCACCGTCTGCCTATGCACGGGGGACATGGGATTCGGCGCCAGCAAGACCTATGACATCGAGGTGTGGCTGCCGTCGCAGGACAAGTACCGCGAGATAAGCTCATGCAGCAACTGCGAGGACTTTCAGGCCAGGCGGATGAACACCAGGTACCGTCCCAAAGAGGGAGGGAGGCCGAGGCTGGTCCACACGCTGAACGGCTCGGGCATCGCAGTCGGACGCACCCTTATCGCCGTGCTTGAGAACTACCAGCGCGAGGACGGGTCCGTGGAGATACCGAAGGCCCTGGTACCCTACATGGGCGGCATAAAGGAGATACCAGCAAAGCCGGTTTGAGCAAGAATTTGAAATTTCGATGGAAATCACACTGGATTCCTGTTATCATATAGGTTCGATAGAGTTCTGATCCTCAGAGGGGGCCTTGATCCTTATGAGTGCGGCTATGTACTCTTCCGATACGGTGGTCTGCACTTTGCTGCTCCTGTTGCCCTGTTTTATTGTCCAGCGGGCGTGCAGGAGGATGATGGATAACGCGCAGTACAACTATTTCCGCGACCTGACCCTGATCGGTGCGTGGATAATTGCAGCTGTGTGCGTCGGTGGTCCCTCATCGCGCTTCATCGTGGCCACGGCAGCCATCTCGGCGGTCTTCGGAATGGTGCAGCATATATATCCTAATGCGCTTTGGAAGCCGGTCTACTTGCTGATAGGCTTCGCATTCGCGTTTTTTGGCCCGAGGATAGCCTTCATCGGACTGCCCGCAGGAGAGTACCTCTTCCTGACTCCGGAGGTCTCGGTGCTGATAACCGCTCTGTGGGTCTCCGCGTTCCCGGTCCTGCTGCAAGAACTGGACAATATCCCGGGGATGACCGGTCACATGCTTGCGATCTCCTTCTCACTGATGCTCCTGGCAACCCTCTTCTCGGGGCAAGACCTGCGCGAGGCCTTCTTCATGTCCTTCACCGGGCTGATGCTGCTCGGTGTCTTCTGGAGCAGGCATGGACACATGTACCGCAAGATGGGCACATCCCTGTCGGCCATGTGGGGGATACTGGTCGCCGGCACCTCGGTGCTCGGAGTGAGCAAGGGCATCACGTTCGGCGCGCTGATGATCCTCCCGCTAGGCCTCTTCGCGATTCCCATAGCAGAGACAACGCTTAACTTTATGAACCGGGTAATCTCCTCGAAGTCGAACAATGCCGCCGTCCTTTACAGCAAGCTGATCGGAAAAGGGCTGGACCACCCAAGTGCTGTTCGTTTCATAACCAGCCTGTGCGCGCTGGGAGGCTCGGTAGTCGCGATATCCCAGCTTACACGTCCAATGTCGATGGTGCTGGTCGCGAGCCTTGCCGTTCTTCTTGCGGGTTTGACCATAATCCCGGCCATCAAGAACATGAAGGAGAACACGGACATGCCCAGGAAGCCGTCTATATGGCATACCAGGATCGACAACGTCTCAATGAACTACGCTCTTTCCAAGGCCCGCGGCTTTGCCTCGCCGGGAGGCGGCGCAAGACTGGTGGCCACGGTAAACGCCCTGGCGGTAATGGAGGCGGAGAAGGACGAAAGATACGCCTCCGCCCTTGCCGACTCCTACTTGACGCTGGCGGACGGCACCGGCTTGGTCTGGGCGCTGAAGCTGCTGGGCACTCCCGTGCAGGAGAGAGTCACGGGAATAGACTACATGATCGGACTCGCAAGGATGGCCGCCGTCGAGGGATGGCCGGTCTACTTCCTAGGGGCTCGCCCGGGGATAGCAAAGAAAGCGGCTGAAAAAATGAAGACGAGGTTCACCGGGCTTATCATTGCCGGGTTTAGGGACGGCTTTTTCGAGGCCGACGACGATTCGGTGACGAGGGAGATCAGGGAAAGCGGTGCAAAGATTCTTTTCGTTGCCATGGGCATACCCAAACAGGAGATCTGGGTGCACGAAAATGCGGAAAAACTCGGAGACCTTGTCGCAGTAGGAGTGGGAGGTGCATTCGACGTCCTGTCCGGGTCCTTGAAACGGGCGCCGCTCTTCCTGCAAAAGGTCGGGCTCGAGTGGTTCTATCGCCTCTTGCAGGAGCCGTGGAGATGGAAGAAGGACTTGGATCTCTTCGTATTCGTATTCAAAGTCCTGCTCACGAAGATCGGCTTCTATTCTCCGAAGAGAGAGGATAGGTCTTGATGTACGGCCGCGCGCTCTTCCCGGCTTCGTAATGGACGGTACATCTTGTGTCGATTGCGCGGACGCGCTGATGACTCATGGTTAGGCGAGACATGATACGCGCCCCTGCAGTAGGCGATGGGGCGCTTTTTTTTCTGCTCTCTCGGGCATCCTGTGTCGGTCGCTTGGTGAGACCCCTCCTCACTTTGGTCGTCGGGATGACAAAATAACGAAAAAGGTTCGGGCTCAAGATTGCGGAAAAGACGCTGGATCGAGATGACAGAAAGGGTTATTGTATTGAACGACTGTGTTGACCTCCGACCGGGACGGCGAGGCTGAGGACTTGAAGATAACTGTTTTGACAGTGGGAAAACCTAAGGATCGCTGCTTGGCGGAGCTCGCCGAGCGCTATCTCTCAAGAATGCGTCCCTTTGCACCTGTGGCGCTGGAGAGCGTCGCCGAGTCCAGGGACTTGCAACCGGAGAGGAAAATCGATCAAGAAGGGGAGGCTATTACCAGGGCCCTTCGGGACAGGGATTTTGTCGTCGTTCTTGACGAAAAGGGAACTGGCCTGGACAGTGTCTCTCTTTCCAACTGGCTTGAGAACACCATGAAAGAGGAGCCGGGCAGGATTGTGTTCGTCATCGGAGGGGCTTTCGGTCTTTCCGAGCGGGTCATGCGGAGAAGCGCATTTTCGCTCTCTCTTTCCGCTATGACTCTGCCGCACGAGTTGTGCCTGGTCTTCTTTCTTGAGCAGCTTTATCGTGCCTTTTCCATCATAAAAGGCACAAAATACCACCATTAATCGAAAGGAAGATAGCCTCGTGAAGATGGACAAGATCATGAAACAGGCCCAGAAGATGCAGACGCAGGTAGCGAAGATACAGGAAGAGCTGGCCAATGAGATGGTCGAGGGCAGCGCGGGGGGCGGCATGGTCAAGGTGACGGCTAACGGTCAGGGAGATATTTTCTCCGTCAGCATCGAGCCCGAGGTCGCGGGCGACGATGTAGAAATGTTGGAGGATCTCGTCCTGGCGGCGGTCAACGATGCCCTGAGAAAGAGCAAGGAGTTGGCCAACAGTCGAATGGGGCAGATCGCGAGCGGTATGGGCATACCGGGGCTCTTTTAATCCGGGGAGTTGAAAGGTGTCTCTGCCCGAGTCGTTTGAGAAATTGGCCCTGCTGTTCAGGAAGATGCCGAACGTCGGATCGAAAAGCGCCCGCCGCATGGCCTTCTACGTGCTTCAGCAGCCGCCCTCCTATGCGGATGAGCTGGCGCGGCTTCTCGTCGCGCTTAAAGAGAAGATACACCCTTGTTCCATTTGCGGAAACATAACGGATTCCGATCCATGCTCTATCTGTTCCGATCCGCTGAGGGACAGGAGATCCCTGTGCGTCGTGGAGACGATCGAAGATCTTTTCAGCATTGAGACGGCTGGGGTATTCTCCGGCCTTTACCACGTCCTGGGTGGACGAGTATCCCCCCTGGATGGAGAGACCATCGATGACAAGCGGCTGTCCGACCTGAGAAAGAGGGTCTTGAACGGAGAGATCGAGGAGGTGATAATCGCGACGAACCCGCGCATCGAGGGCGATCTGACCTATCATGCGATCGTTGACTACATCGGACCCGTGGACATTCACATATCGAGGATAGCCTACGGTCTTCCGGTCGGCGGCAGCATAGAGTTCGCCGACAGGACGACGCTGCAGGCCGCGATGGAGTCCCGTGTTCGATTGAAGATAAGCGCCGCTGAAGAGCAATCGTAAAGGCGGCCCTGAAATTGTTGAGAGGAAGCGAGGTGAGATCATGACGGAAGGCTTTGGCAAATTGGTCCAGTTCTTCTTCTCCGGTCTTATGGTCTTCATAGGAGGAATGGTAGGCGCTCAGATCGCCTGGCTTCTCCTGCCCCTGATACCGGTGGACTGGTTTCTGGCGGGGAAAGAGTGGCTTCCCCTTTGGCTGCCGGGAAGGATCGTCTTCACGGTGTTATGCGTGTCTTTATTTGCTTTTGTGGGCTTGATGTTTTCCCCCTTGGTCATCCGACTGCTCGGGTTGATCGGCGCATCGATCGAAATGCAGCTCAAGAACGCAAGCTGGTCGGAGTTGACCGCGGCCACGGCCGGCATAATAATCGGACTTCTGATCGCCAACCTGATAGCCATGCCCTTCTCGGATCTTCCATTGGGGAGCTATGTAGCCGTGGTGTTGAACGTCGTGCTGGCCTACCTGGGAGCGAGCATCCTGCTGAAGAGGCAGAGCGAGATGCAGGGTGTCCTGACTCCCATCAAAGGGATCAGGGAGCGTCTCTCCATGATAAAAACGCAGCAACAGAAGGGCGAGGATGGCCGTGCGGACGACATGGGATCCTGGGAGATTCCGAAAAAGATCCTGGACACGAGCGTGATAATCGACGGTCGCATTCTGGATGTCGCCAGAACCGGCTTTTTAGAGGGTATAATCTTGATCCCCCAGTTTGTCCTTCATGAGCTACAGTCCGTTGCCGACTCCACCGACCCGTCCAGGAGGACCAGGGGCAGGCGCGGCATGGACGTTGTGAACGAGCTGCAAAGGCTGGCTGATACCAGGGTGGAGATCGCTGACCTTACTTTGAGAGACCTCGAGGCCGAGTCCGTGGACAGTGCGCTAGTCGTCTTGGCCGAGAGATTGTCTGGTCAGATAATGACCACCGACTACAACCTGAACAAGCTGGCCCAGATCCAGGGCATCCCGGTGCTGAACGTCAACGACCTTGCAAACGCCATGAAGCCGATGCTTCTGCCCGGCGAGACGATAATCATCGACGTGATAAGAGAGGGCAAAGAGCCCCAACAGGGGGTTGGATACCTTGACGACGGCACCATGTTCGTCGTCGAGGACGGAGAGGCTTATATCGGAAAGCGAGTGGAGGTCGTGGTGACGTCCATGCTTCAGACATCGGCCGGGAGGATGGTATTCGGCAGGATAAGAAGGGAAGTCCGCGCTCCGTGAAGGATGTTTCTTTCGTAGTTGTCGCGGGCGGAAAAGGAGAGAGGACCGGAGGGTCGGTCCCGAAGCAATTTCGACCGTTGGCCGGCTTTCCCCTCTGGAGATGGAGCGTGAACACGGCAGAAAGACTCTTTCTGCGAGGTCTCGTGAAAGAATGCGTGCTGGTACTGCCCGCAGGCGACCTCGACTCGACAGGACGCGAGGTCCGCTCCTTCAAGGTGCCCGTCGTCGTGACTGCAGGCGGGGCGGAGAGGCAGGAATCCGTTCTAAGAGGAATCGACGCTGCCTCGGGAGAGTACGTGCTGATCCACGACGGCGCCCGTCCGTTTTTGTCCGTCTCGCTGGCGGAGCGTCTTGTCGCCGCGCTTGACCGGGAACATGGCGTGCTTCCCCTTCTTCCCGTGTCAGACGCACTGAAGCTGTCGGACGAGGATGGAGCTCTCTCTCCTTTTCCAAGGGAGAACCTGTGGATCACCCAGACGCCGCAGGGTTTCCCAAGGAAGGCGCTGATCAGCGTCCTGAGGTCCCACTCAGGAGGCGCGAAGGACGAGGGAGAGGCTTGGAGCGATTCCGGACTCCCGCTCCGGTCGGTCAAGGGCGAGCGGACGAACATTAAAATTACCTGGGAGGAGGACTTTGCCATGGCCGAGGGCATTGCCCAACGAGCCTTCAGGACGGGCATCGGCTACGACATTCACCCTCTTGTGCCGGGCAGAAGATATATCCTGGGAGGGGTGGAGTTTCCTGATTTTCCCCTCGGTTTTTCAGGGCACTCCGATGGTGACGTCCTCGTCCACGCCGTGTGCGACGCCCTGTTGGGCGCCGCGGGGCTGGGCGATATTGGAATGTTATACCCGGCTAGCGACGACAAGTACAAGGATATGGCGAGCACGATACTGCTCAAGGATGTCGTGGATAGGGTGGAGGGCGAAGGTTGGTCGCTCGAATGGATCGACTGCGTCATAAGCGCGCAGCTGCCAAGGCTCGCCCCGTCGTTGCCTCGGATGATCGAGACTATGGAGGGGTTTTTTCCCGCCTCGTGGAGAGGGAGGCTGCATCTGAAGGCCAAGTCGGGCGAGGGAATAGGCGACGTGGGATACTCTCGTTCGGTTGTGTGCCGATCCGTCGCCACCCTCTCAAAGCCAGGTCATGCCTTCTGATGTCTCGGCCGATGCTCATCAAGGGGGAGATGTCCGTGAGAGAGAAGAAAGTGTTCGAGCGGAACAAATACGAAGACCTCATGTACTGGCCCGGAGTCATTTCTCTTCCGGAACTCGAAGAGGAGGCCATCGGGGATGAAGTCCTGTACGACGAGAGTTCGATAGAGTACGAGGTCTACCTCGATGAATGGTGGGAGGATTTCGTATCCGCCTTTTATCTTTAGGCGTCGAAATATCGATGTCTTATCTTCTTTCTTGTGCTATAATCCTTACAGTCGGATTTTTCGCTGTCCTTTCAAAGAGTGGGGCCTCCCACTCTTTGTTTTTTAAGATGTGAAAAGCGGGGCGATGATGGTGGTATACAGCGACAGGAGCTCTTTCCTTCCTCTGCGCGATATTGTGGAAAAACTGGGTTACGAGTGCGTCGGCATCGAGCTGGTCAATGACGGGGGCGCGGCGTTTTTAAGGGTGTATATAGATACCCTGGGCGGCGTTCAGGTTAAGGACTGCGAGCTGGTCTCCAGGTCGTTGAGCTCGTTTTTGGACCAGAACAGCGAGCTTGTGCCCGGAAAATACTTCCTCGAGGTGAGCTCGCCCGGAATAGAGCGTCCGCTTTTCAACATAGAGGACTACAGGCGCTTCGCTGGCAGGAAGGTGAGGCTGAAGATGCGCCCCTCGGTCCGGGGAAGAAAAGTCCTGCGGGGTGTCATTCTCTCGGCGGAGAACGACAAGGTCGAGATCATGCCTGAATCGGATCAAGAGGGAGAAGGGACGCCCACCGGCATTCCCTTAGGAGACATTTCCCGGGGAAACCTTGTTTACGAGGATGACAAGAGCAAAAGGAGGAGTTCATAAAATGCAGCTTGGTCGCGACTTCGCTCGCGCTCTTGCGCAGATAGTCAAGGAGCGGGGTCTTTCTCAGGAGATAATTGAAGCAAGCCTTGAGGCCGCTTTGATTTCCGCATATAAAAAGTACCAGAGCGGGAGCCAGGATGTCGAGGTGCATATCGACTCCGAAAGCGGAGAGATCTCTATCTGCGAGGTGAGGCAGGTGGTGGAGGAGATCACCGCTCCCGACTCGCAGATATCGCTTGAAGAGGCTCAGTCCAAGGGTTTCCTCGACGTCACGGAGGGCGACTACGTACGGATAGAGCGCAATCCGGAGAATTTCGGCCGCATAGCGGCGCAGACCGCTCGGCAGGTGATAATACAGAGGCTCAAGGACGCGGAGCGCCAGATAATCTTCGAGGAGTTCTCCGACAGGGTGGGAGACCTGGTCACGGGAGTGGTCTTCAAGTCTGAGAACGACCAGGTCCTGATAAGGTTGAACGATAGGACGGAGGCCATTCTGCCCAGGGAGGAAAGGATCGTCGGCGAGGAATATATACCGGGCGACAGGATAAAATTCTACCTCCTGGACGTCAGGCAGACGACCAGGGGGCCGAGGATCGTGGTCTCGAGAACGCACCCGGGGCTGCTACGCAAGCTGCTTGAACTGGAAGTGCCCGAGATACACGATGGGGTCATAGATATAAAGAATATCGTCCGCGAAGCCGGCACAAGGGCGAAGGTCGCGGTTCAGACTCTCGATATGAATGTCGACCCGGTGGGCGCGTGCGTCGGAAACAACGGGGTCAGGATCAAGTCGATAAGCAGGGAGCTCAACGGGGAGAAGGTCGATATCATAGTATGGAACAGCGACCCCCTGCAGTACGTGCGCAACTCCCTTTCACCGGCCAAGGTGGTTAAGATCGAGCCGATTCTCGAACAGGAAAAGGCCGTTACTGTGTACGCCCGTCCTGAACAGCTCTCGCTCGCCATAGGAAAGGCCGGCCAGAACGTCCGCCTTGCGGCCCGGCTGACGGGATGGAAGATCGACATAGTCGCCCTGGAGCCGGAGAGGATGCCCACTTTGCACGATATCTTTCAGGATATCATTGAGGAGGAGGGCTCCAAATAAGTATTTCCCGACAGAAGCGACGCCGTCCGAGGACCTGCGTGGGCTGCCGAGAGGAGTCGCCTAAACGAGAGATGCTCCGAATCGTCAGGACGCCGGACGGGGAGGTGAAGGCCGACCCCGCCGGAAGGTGCCCCGGGAGGGGTGCCTACCTCTGTTACTCGGAGGATTGCCTGGCAGCGGCCAGGAGCAGGGATTCTCTGTCCAAGGCCCTTAAGACCAGGGTGGAGCAGGTCTTCTACGATGAACTCTTGGAGATCGTCCGAACGAAGGACGAAACAGGGGCGCCCGCGGAACCGTGAGAAGGGATTTAGTCGGCTCGTTGCTGTCGTATCTCGGCCTAGCACGCCGCTCCGGTGTGCTCATCATCGGCCAGGATAATGTAAAATCATCCTTGGCGCGTCGTGAAAAACTGCTGCTGCTCTTCTCGGACACGAACTCGGCGTTTTTCAGATCCATTCGGAGCAGGCTCGACGAGGAGGGCGTAGTTGTGGTAGCGCCGGGCAATATTACAGGCGAGGAGCTGTCATCTGCGATAGGGGCTAAAAATGTAAAAGTGGTTGCTTTACCGTTACGCAGCGGTTTTGCCAAGAAGATACTGCAACTGCTTGCGGAAGGGGGAAAAGACATTGAGTAAGATCAGAATTTACGAACTAGCAAAGATGCTGGGAGAGAGCAACAAAGTCCTGATCGATCATCTAACCGACCTCGGCATCAACGTCAAAAGCCATATGAGTTCCATAGACAAGGAAACAGCTCGGCTCTTGGA
>JAAYLU010000003.1 GCA_012521675.1 Synergistaceae bacterium
ATGAGGTGCTTAACGCCTTGCGGCATCAGAGGTTGTGGCACGAAAACCAACAACGGCCCGTAGTTGTACACCACCAGGTGCTTAACGCCTTGCGGCATCAGAGGTTGTGGCACGCGCACCGCGCGTACCGCGCCCAACGCGGCCCCTGTGCTTAACGCCTTGCGGCATCAGAGGTTGTGGCACAGCATACCTTCCAAATCGGCTCCACATCAACGTTCCAGAGGTGCAGTTTCAAGGATGAGCAAGAAAATGCCACTCGGCACGCAAAAAAAAGTATTGAAGGCACGGAATCCTTAAAACAACACCATCCACGACAAGAATCGCACGCAATCAAGCAATTGTCAAGATCCATAATCCAGAAAACTTCAGTCATTGCAAGGAAAGATGAAGCTTGGCGAATCAAGTCATCCATCACACCCGGAGGCGCTTGAAAGCACTCACATGACAATCCACTTCTCAGGCTCGTCTGGCCAGGCGGCTTCGTTGTTTCTTCTCCTGATCTTCTTTACACATGCATCGCATAGTTCCGTGATCAACAGTCCGTCCGCAGAGTCCATCACCCTGCTAAGCTCCCAGCGCAGGCGTTCTAGTTCTCTTTCACTCAAATATGCGCGAAAAACACTGTACTGTACTCTCTCCCCATGCCCCTCCAATATTTTGGCGACCTTCCGGAGTCGTTTATCATTTCGCACATCGTATGAGATAAGACACCACTTCTTCACTCCATCACATCCTATCTGAGTCGGGAGCGGGCGAAAAGACCGGGCGTGTCGGTCCACTCCTTCTCCAAAAGGCGTACTTCAAGCTCCATCGTGCGGTGCCAGGAGAGAGAGTAGTCCAGTACAGGATGCTTCCACTTGTCTTGCATACGCCGCTCGAAAAGCACTATCGCTTTCTTGCGCCCTTGGTCGGAAAGCCAGACTTTCTCCTTCGTTACAGAGAAGTCCTTTTCGATATCCCACTGCTTTCGATTGATCGAAGAGACCACGACCATGTCCCAAACAGGCACGCGGAAGAGTTCCATTACATCCATCACAAGGGGGTGCGCACTTGATCTCGGAGTGTGAAGGTAACCGAAGGCCGGCTCCAGGCCGACAGAGACGATGCTTTCAAACAGCGCACGATAGAGCATGGAATAACCAAAGCTTAAAATGGCGTTAAATCGGTCCTTGGGCGGCCTTCTAGTTCTGCCGGAGGGCAAAAGTTCAGGTTCTACACTTTCGCTCAATACGCAAGGCAGAAGATCGAAGTAGACTTGGGCGGCTGCGCCTTCTATGCCGCGCAGAGTGTCGACTCCCTCCGCCGGCGAGACGGCCTTCAACAGCGAGCGTATTTCTCCGATGCCGGATTTAATCTGTTCGCTTCGCTGTTCTCCGCGAGTAGTGCGCAAAAGAAAGCGAAGCTGGCTTTCCACTTTCGCAAGGACAGTCCGTCTAGACAGCTTCAGACACATACCTGGATTGGTCAGGGCTTGGTACTGTCTTATGCGTCTTTGCACAGGGCCTGGACCGGGCGAGAAGCTTCCAAGATGCGACCCGCCCCTTGAAAACCAATGCAGGTGAATTCCCTTGTCGGCGCAGAGATGGAGGGCTTGAGTGGTCACCTGCGCGGTGCCGTGCACAGTGATCGAGTGCAGTCCCGCAGAAGGGACCTTCCGAACAGGCTCCGCATCCGTTTCCAGCTTGAACGCCTCTCCGGTGCGCCCTATGCGTGACTGCAGCCCCGTTATGTGGAGCGCCGCCCCCTCTATCTCGGGGGGAAAGAGTCGGATCGGCTCCCACTCCCGGCTTCGTGCCAGGCGTTCCTCCTCCGGGAGGCATACCGGCGCCAACGAGCACTTGAGACACTTTTTCGAGGAGTCGCATACCGGCGGTCTGTCCGTGCTTGCACGAAGCTCTCTGGCTCTGCGAATTGCATCGAAGACTTTTTGACGGTTCTCCTCGGTCAAGGGGACCAACACGGTGGTGTTTTGACCATGGTATCTTATTCGGGCCTCCACAAACTTTCTTTGCAGATGCTCTTCCAGAAGAAGCGAGTAGGCTGTAGCCTGTACTATGTCGCTGTCCCAGGCTTGCGCCGCTTCTCCTTTGCGGAGCATCGGCTTGCCCCTTTTATGTTCGTAGACTACCCAGTTTCCGTTTCTATGGCGCACTGCGTCCATTTTTCCGGTAAGACCCAGTGTTTCGCTGGTAAGGAAGAAGGAGCGACGCTCCTCTCCTTCTTCCTCGGCTAATTCTTCATGCAGGGTTCTTCCGGCATAGACGCTGGCATCGGCGAGGCGGATTTCCTCCACCTCCTCCAGAAAAAACAGACGCTCGCAGTAGAGAAGCGCGTGAAGGGCGCTCACACGCAGCAGCGCGTCGTTTTCCGCCGCGGCAGTCAATATGCCACCTCCACCCAGGCGGACGCCGGTATCGCATCGGAGGGGTCCTTCAACGGGGCGAAAAGAGCGGTCTTGGTCTTCCACACGTTCTCTCTGTCGACTGTGACGGTGAAGCGAGAGATGCGCCTTTTCTCGGTCTCATCTTCGCCGTCCGGCCCGCAGTACCAGTGTGCGCTTGCCGGTTCAAGCATCTCCTCTATTCGGTCCACCATGAAAGAATTGTCCCCTAGAAAGGGGAGGCCGTAACCTCTTTGCGACTCCCCGCGGAGTCCCTTGCGGACCTTCTCTTCAATTGCGGGGGAATCAACCGCTATGACGGCGTCGATGGACGACAAAAAGGCGCGGACTACCGGTTTGATGTGATATTTGGACCCCTTAGCCAGCGGTGCTTTTTCAATGCCGGTCTTCCCAACCGGGTAGTTGTGGAGCTGCTGAAATATCCGCTGGCTCTCGGGAAAGGCGCGCGCTCCTATCGCGAGGCGAACAGAGGGCAGACCATCGGCGATAAGGGTCGTGCCTGTCTTGCCGTCCGCCCCGCGCATCTCGATGCCCGCGATGTTCAAAAGCAGCCCGTAAGCCGCCGAGGGCGTCAGGAAGTCGGCGGTCGGTCGGAAGACTCCGGCCGCGAAGGGTCGGAACGCAGCGAAGGGCGCGGTCACACGCAGGAGAAGCATGATCTTTACCCGAATGCGCGGTCGCCCGCCATGTCGAGTATTTTCGCGGCGTTCCTCTCGGCGACGACGTTCTTCTTCGCAAGCGCGTCCAGGGTCGCCTCGTCCATGTCACGGACGATCTTGCCGCCGACCAGGAACTCCGCGCCGGGGAGGTCGTCGTTGAGAATTGCATCGACGACTTCGGGGAACGAATGCGAACCATCCTCGCCGACCAAGAAGCCGTAGGTGTCGTAGCCGGGGGCGAGCCGGGGCGTGAGTCGCACCACTATGCTGGCAGGGGCCATGTCGTAGAGGCTGCGAGCGTGGTTGCCCGCCACTCCGCCGAGCTGTCCTATCACGGAGAGGAGCTCCCTGGTCCACTCGGCCTTCTCTCTGCATTCATCTAGGTTGAGAGCGAACGGATACTGGAAGGCCGTGTAGGTCGTCTCCCTGTGAAGCAGTTGGGAGGAGTCGGCGTTCTGCCAGGGGCTGTCCTTGGTCTGCAGCGGCGACTGGGTGAATACCGTGTCGTGGCGATATGGCTCTAGCGCGACGGCCAGGTTCATGCGGAGGACGGAGTCGCGTTTGAATGTGAACCGTGCCCTGTTCCGCCCCTTGGCCTCAAGCTCCTTTTCGATCTTTTCCCTGTCTTTCTTTCCTGCGGCGATCAGCCAGCCCATGAAGAAGTCGTCCGCATAGGCGTCCGAGTCGGGGTAGTCCTCGTACTTGACCGCAAGCTGCTCCTCGTCGTGAAGTCTGCTTCTGTTGCACGGAAGCCCCACAGCCCTCAGTCCATCGCGTATGGCGTTTCTCATGGCCTCGGGCGAGACGACCGCGAACTGCATGCGCCCCTTGGTGATCTTCTGCAGAACGGCGCGGTTCTCGGCGGACTCCCCTCGGTAGTTCGCGCTGGGCGCGGCGTGTGTCAACACTGTGGAAAACAGATTCATTGCGATTCCCTCCTTGTTTTTCGGTTTCATTCGGTCTCGGCCTGCGGCTGCTCGTCCTTCGAGTAGACATAGGAGCAGGCGGAAAGGGCCAGCATCGCGAAGAGCTTGATCTTCTCCCGCTCCTCCGGGTCCACAAGAGCCCTGGCGATCAGGATGAATTCGTCGTTATCCTCGTTTTTGGGAGAGCTCTTCATGAACTGAGGGTGCGAGCAGAGTGTGCCGGTGAAGTACTCGGCAATGTCCGACCCCTTTCGTCCGCGAAGGGCGAGAAAGGCGCCGTTGCAAATCTTTTTTACCGCCTCCTGGTATTCCACGGAATAGCGGGCCGAGTCGCCCTCTTCTTTTTTTTCAAGATGAGTCTTGTCGTTCGGAAGCAGCTCCTTCTTCACTCGCTCTTTCAGTTCCGAGATCACGTACCTTCTTACGATGTCTCTTGTTTTCGCCGCGAGCCTGTCATCTCTATTGACTGCGGGCGCGCCGGCATCGTCGATTCCCATGTCTTTCGCCTCCCTTGTATATTCGATATCTTCTGCTATCTTCGTGAATCTGCGTCGGATGTCGTTTCCAAAAAACGGGGTGTTTCCGGGGGTCCCGTCCTTGGACCACACGAACAGCTCGGACGGATACTGCTCCAGGATCTCCTGCATTCCTGTGTACCAAGGGGTTCCGTCGAGGATGTTGCGGATGCGGCAGGTTTTGTAGAGAAAGTTCAGGGGTCTCTTTTTACCGCCGGGTGCGACCAAGTGGCTGTATTCGACCAGCACGTCCCTGCTCAAGGGCACGTAGGCCGATGCCAGCAGGTTTACCGCGTTTCCCTTTTTTTCCATGTGGTAGTACTCCGCGCCCTCGACTGTGTCGAATATGCCGCGCCCCTTGGTTTCCACCCTGTACTCGGTGATCGAGGAGAGAAACTCCAGACCCCCCTCCTCGGGCAGGTCTATGAGCGCGGACACGGGGCGGTGGTACTTGCTGGATTCCAGATCGCTTCCCAGCCACTTTCTGTATTTGCCCACATATTTGTCCACGTCGACTATTTCAGGCATCACAATTACATAGCCGCTTTCTTCACGTTTGAGAGAAATGGCGGAACCGCCCTCGCCCTTTCCCCTCTTTATCTGAAATATTCTTGAGAGAAACAGGGGGCAGGCGATATGGGAAAAATGAAGCAGAAGGGACTCTTTAAGGGTGCCTCTAGAGAGCACTTTCTCCGCATTGAAGCGCTCGGATCCGAGCAAGTATGTCCCGGGGATCTCTTTGCTTTTGTTCATATCCTTGAGAAGTGTTTTCCAGTCACCTTCCGTAAAGGAGCAAGGGCTGCCTTGCACCCTTTCTTCGTACACACCCCGCGTCGTGGGCTTGCCGCGATAGGTGGCCCAGAGCATGTCGCGCCAAAGCTTTAGCTTCTTGTCTCCTTCGTCGCCTTCGGGAAGCACACCCCTCAAGGCCGCGCCCTTGGGAACAGTCATACTGTAGACGAAGTACTTCTCCGTCTCCGTTTTACCTTCCCTCTCCGTCGTCTTCTCCACCGTATCCACAGGCTCCTGCCCCGACCATCTCGATTTGCTCTCGATCATGATCTTTTCAGCGTCGTAAAGCTCGTCGAACAGGGCTTGGAAATTATCTCTTGTAAAACGGATTATCCAGCTCTCTCCCTCTCCCCGTGTTATCTCCGGGAGCGGCGCCATCCCTCTCTCCTCCATGGTCCGCACCAGAAAGACCAGCCCCGCCAGCCCCGTCTTGTGCTGCGCGGAGGGGAGCAGTGCGGTCTTGTACTCGAGTTCCAGGACTTTCTGCTCCTCGTCCTTTGTGGTCTTAGACTTCGCCATCCGGATTCCTCCTTTCCCTGTCTTTGTTCAGCAGCGCAGGCCAAGCCGCTCGCTGTATTCTCCGGTCGCGACCCGCAGATGCGGTGGAAGCCCCTTCCCCTGCACGGTGC
>JAAYLU010000004.1 GCA_012521675.1 Synergistaceae bacterium
CGTGTGCGCTGAAGGTCGGCACAGGGGCTCTCGAGGCCTATCACGCCGCCCTGCTGGTCTTCGACGGTCACTACCCGGAGCCGCAGGGGCTGGTGGACGAGACGATCGAGAAGACGGTGAGCAACATGGTCCAAGTCTCCGTCCACGGCATGCAGAACTTGGACAGGGCGATAATAGACGTTATAGCGGGCAGATTCAGCTGAGATTCGCCGGGGCGGACGGGTGTTCGCCCCGGTCGCTTCGTCAGGCGCTCTCCATCAGCGACGCGTGGTCGAGGACCGAGTCTATGAAACGATCCACCGAGTCCTTCCGGGGCAGGGTCTTCGCTATCCAGCTCAGGGTCCCGGCCTCCCTCAGCATCCTGAAAGATGGAGCGTAGTTCATGTCCAGCACCCAGGAGAGCTGCACCAGAAGAAAGTCGGGCAGCGACTTGACATTCTGGTAAGAGGCCCTTCCGTCGGACCCCAGCTCGACGAGCAGCGCCTCCGAGTAGCCTCCGTCCGGGTCGATCGCAGTGAGCAGCTCCTTGATGCGCCCCTCCTGGACATGAGAGCGCACCAAACCGAACACGTCAAGCTTGTCGCTGTCACGGACTATCTTCGCGATGGGCAGGGCGCGAGGCGGTACGTCGCCGGGCAGCTCCCTCTTGTTGTGAAGGCGCACTGCCAGCAGTATGTCCTCCCACCGAGGGCACGACCGGGCCAGGTCGGCGGGGAATCTCTCCCGCAGGGCCGACTCACCCAGGTCCCCGTGATCTGTCGACGCGCCGTCGTAGTACGTCCCCCACCCGGCGTACTGGGGGAAACGGCCGGTGTCGTGAAGAAGCGCCGCGGTCACCGCGCTGTCGAGCAGTTCACCGGTCCATCCGAGCTCCCTGGCTATCTTTACCGCGATGTCCCTGACGCGGAGGCTGTGCACCCGCTTCACCTCCATCAGCGGCGGCAGAACCCCGTCCTCCGCGAAGGAGTTTATGTACCCCTCAAGCCACCTGGCGGCGGCATCGTGAAACGTCATGAGACCACACTTCCTTTCATTTTCCACGTCAAATTGTACACTCGCAGCCGAGGATTGGCAACGAGAATGCCGGGGTCGTTCAAAAGGACGACGGTCCCTGTCGTCCCGAACGGCGCGTAGCGCCGGAGGGACCTCGGGGATGAACCGACTTTGCCCACGAGGCCCCGACCTTCGGAACAACAGCTTCGCTGCGAGGGAGTATGAAAGAAGCGCGAAACGCTATATACTATAGGGGGTTTACACCATCGTGAAAAGAGGTGTTTTAAGTGAAAACAATCGAACTTGTCGTGCGTGTAAAGTGGTGCGTCGTCGCTCTGCTGGTCGCTGTCGTCCTCCTTCCCGCCGCGGAGGCTAGCGGCTGGAGTGGCGAGCTCCTGTGGAGCTACGACGCGATGTCCCCGGTATCGGGGTCGCCTGTCTCGGCGGGCGATCTGATCATCACAGGGGACGACACCGGCTGGCTGCACGCGGTTGAAAAAAGCTCGGGGCGGGGCGTGTGGACCTTCAACACGGGGGCGACGATCAACGGCGCGCCCGCCATCCTCGGAGGGAACGCTTTCGTCGGCGGTGCGGATGGCACACTGCTCGCGGTCGACATAGCCACCGGGTCGGTCAGATGGAGATTCACCCCCTCCGGCGAGTACGTCTCGCTCTCCATATGGGCCTCTCCGGCGGCAGGGGACGGCAAGGTCTTCTTCAACAGCTCGGACGGGAAGACATACGCGCTGAACGCCGAGAACGGATCCCTCCTCTGGGCCTACGACACGGGCAGGGAGCTTCGCTCGTCCCCCGTCTACGGCGACGGACTCCTCTTCGTCGGTGCCTACGAGGGGCTCTTTCACGCCCTCGACGCCAAGACGGGCAAGAGGCTGTGGGGAGGCGGCAGCGGCGGGCCGATCGGCACCCCGGCGGTGTCGGACGGGGTCGTCTACTTCGGCGCCTGGGACGGAGCGATTCAGGCGGTGCGCATAAAGAGTGTGATCCCCCTGTGGAAGCACACTGCGGGAGAGGCCATCACCACAGCGCCGTCCGTATCGGGAGGAAGGGTCTTTTTCGGGACGATAAACGGGAAACTCGTCGCACTCGAGGCCGCGTCGGGAAGGCCGCTCTGGGAGTTCCCCGTCCCGGGCGGGGTGCACTCCAACCCTGCGGTTCACGACGGGCTGGTCTTCTTCGGCAGCGTCGGGGGTGCCTTCCACGCGCTGGACGCCGCAACCGGGCAGGAGCGTTGGCGTTTTGAATCATCGCGCGAAATCATGTCCTCGCCGCTGGTCGACGGTGGCGTCGTCTATTTCGGAGGGCACGACGGATGGGTGCGCGCCTTCCGATAGAGCCCGAATAATGCCTGCTACTCCGGGGACGGAGGGGACGATCCCCTTCGTCCTTTGTTTTTTCGCCCGCTCGGTTTATAATTCCCGAGGAGATATCTGCTTTTTGAGCGACGAGGAGGTCGGATGAGTTGCAGGCTGAGATGGACTTGAAGAGCAGAATTGCGAACCTCGAGGATGCTCTGGCCGCGTCAGAGGACGAGAGCAGGAAGATGGCGGCTTTCATAGCCAACATGAGCCACGAGATTCGCACGCCCCTCAACACAATAATCGGCGTGGTCGCCCTTTTTCAGGATACCAAGCTCGACTTCGAGCAGAAGAAGTTCGTCGAGATGCTGTCTGCTTCCTCGAGCGACCTTCTGCAGCTGGTGGAGGAGCTGCTCGACATGTCGCGCCTGAAGACAGGCGGGCTCGAGCTGCAGGAGAGCCCTGTCCCCGTGCGCTCCTGTTTCTCCCAGGCGGTGCGCCCTCTCGCCATGGCGGCGCGCGAGCGGAGGGTGCAGGTCGAGCTCACCATCCCCCCCTCCGTTCCGGAGTTCCTGCTGGGGGACAGCCACCGACTGAGACAGACCCTCAGGAACATCGTCGCAACTGCCATCGCCCTCACCGCGAGGGGGGCAATCCTTATCAACGTGGTGCCCGAGGAGGAGACGAACGAATCCGTCATGCTCCACGTCACCATCGAGCACCCCTCCAACCGGGCCTCCAACGACAGGATAAGAGCCATGCTCGACCACTCCGCCCTCGACCGCACCGAATTCTCGCAGGCGTACGAGGGAACGGGCATCGGCCTGATAATCTCGGAGGGCATAGCCGAGGCCGCGGGAGGCGCACTGTGGGCAGAGAGTTTGGAAGACGAGCGGAACGTCTTCCACCTGACGCTGAACCTCAAGAAGATCCCCTCCCCGGCATCGCAGTCCCCCGAGAATCTGCCGAAGACGCAAGAGGAGAACCTTGATCCGGCGCAGCTCCCCGCCGAGCTCTCCATACTGGTGGTCGACGACAATAACTTCAACAGGAGCCTCACCAGGTCAATACTCAGGAAAAAGGGAGGGCCCGGTTGGACCATAGACCTCGCCAAGGGGGGCGAGGAGGCGCTGCGGATGGTGGCGGAGAAGGAATTCGACCTCGTGTTCATGGACATCCAGATGCCCGGAATGAACGGGCTGGATACGACCAGGGAGATACGCGCCAGAGAGGGCGCGGATACCAGACTGCCGGTGGTGGCTATGACCGCCTACGCGATGGAGGGGGACAGACAGATGTGCCTGGACGCCGGGATGAACGACTACATAGCCAAGCCGGTGGACCCCGACGAACTGGTTGAGATAATCCTGCGCAACACGGCGCCGGGCTAAGGCGCCTGACCCGGGTCTCGCTCAGCGGACGTGCACGCACAGGGCGGACAAGTCGTCCTTGCTCGCGCCCGAGTAGCCTATGGTGAACAGGTGATCGTACGCCTCGTTGAACGACATTGCCAGGTCTTCCGACCCATGCATCAGGTCGAGGAAGCCGTCGCTAGTGAAGATGAAGTAGTCCCCGCTCTTGGTCGAGATCTCTCCCGTGCCGAACTCCACCCTCCTTGACAGCCCCAGCAGCGACCCGGGCGACGATGCCTTGCTCATCACCCCGCCCGACCCGTGAAGGAACGCGTTCACCCCCGCAGAGCAGTAGGACAGGCTCATCTCGCGCAGGTTCAGGCTGAAGCATATCGCGGCGGCGAAGGATTCCGACAGGAACCTCTCGGCTGCTATGGCGTTCACCCACTGCAGCTTCTCCAGCAGGCTCGTCCCTATCATCTCCTCGTCCTCGAAGGCCTGGCGGAAGAGCACCAGCATCGCCGACGTCTGCAGGGCCGCCGGGACGCCGTGCCCCATCAGGTCGAACAGGTATCCGTTCAGCACCCTGTCCTCCGGGTCCCAGTGGTACCCAAACAGGTCGCCGCTGATCATGAACATCGGCCTGAAGATGCTTCGCACCTCCACGTCCGGCTCCCCCGTCAGGTCGCCCGGCAGGAAACCCCGCTGGATCGCCGAGGCCAGGGCGACGTCCTCCTTGGCCAACGTCTCCTGCGACACGTCCGTCACGACCATCATCATTATCTCGTCCGTGTCCTGCGCAAGCGAGCGGAAAGTGGCCTGGACCGGGAAGAACACCCCGCCCTTCTTCCTGTGCATGGTCGTCGTGACGGAGAAGACCCTGCCGGCGGACGCGTCGCGCGCCGGGTAGACCTCGTCAATAGTCAGGTCGTCCGTCTCCTCCAGGGAGTAGCCGTACAGTACCCTGGCCGCCTCGTTCATGTAGATGATCCTGTCCGTGCTCGTCTCCCAGACGACGAGCGACTCGCCGAACATGTCCAGCAGGTTCATGCCGTTGAACCGGAAGCCGGCTATCTCCACCGCCAGCGGAAACGGGGACGGAGCGGGCGGCGATGCCTGCCGTTCCTCCGGGGCCTCGTTCCTCATCCTCAGAACGACCATCCTGCCGGACTCCTCCAGCGTGACCTCGTCCACCAAGTGCAGGATGATCTGCACCCCGCGCCCGGACTCCATCTCGAAGTCCATGAAGACCTCCGGGTCCGGCCTGAGGTCGTGCGCGAAGCAGCCCCCCTCGCTCCTTATCGAGACGCTAAGCGCCTCTCCTTCCTTGAGGACGCGCAGCTCCACCCGCGCGTCGGGCAGACCGTTGTTGCCGTGAAAGAGCGCGTTGTTCGCGGCCTCGTTGACGGCCGTGAACAGCCTCATGCCCCTCCTGGGACCGCAAACAGAGCGGAACAGATGCAACAGCCCCTCCCTATGAAGGGCAAACTCGTCCACCGTGCTGAACGACAACGAAGCCAGGATCTCGGTAACGCTCATGCCATCACCCCCCGAAATGAATAGGGAAAAGATGAAAGGGGAAAAAAGACCCCCGCGCCTGTACGTAATGATAGCACAGGGCGGGGGCATCAGTCCGACTTGAAATACTACTGCCACCAGGACTTGACTCGCTCTTTCACCGGGCCTATTTAGCCGCCGCGGCCAGGGCCTGGGCCCTGTCGGTCCACTCCCAGAGAGGCAGGGGATCAAGGTCGATTCTGCCCATGTGCCCGTAGGCCGCAAGCCGCTTGTACTGGGGCTTGCACAGCTGAAGGTCGCGAATTATGGCCGCGGGGCGGAAGTCGAAGTGCTCTCGCACTATCTCCGATACCTTCTCGTCGGGGATCTTCCCCGTTCCCATGGTGTCCAGCATGATCGACACCGGCTCTGCCACCCCTATGGCGTAGGCCAGCTGAATCTGGCACTGGTCGGCAAGTCCCGCCGCCACAACGTTCTTGGCCACGTAGCGCGCCATGTAGGCCGCCGACCTGTCCACCTTGGTCGGGTCCTTGCCCGAGAAGGCGCCCCCTCCGTGCGCCACCCATCCACCGTAGGTGTCGACGATGATCTTTCTTCCGGTGAGGCCCGAGTCAGCCATCGGCCCCCCCTTGACGAAGCGTCCGGTCGGGTTCACCAGGATCCTGGTCCCGTCCTTCATCAGGTGTCCGGGCACTATCGGCGCTACCACATACTCGATGATGTCGGCCCTTATCTCGTCCAGGGTCGCCTCCGGGTGGTGCTGGGCGGCCACCACGATTGTGTCGGCGCGCACGGCCTTGCCCCCCTCGTATTCAAGGGTGACCTGGGTCTTTCCGTCCGGGCGCAGGTAGGGGATCGTCCCCTCCTTGCGCACCTTGGAGAGCTGCCTGGCAAGCCGGTGGGCCAGAGCTATCGGCATGGGCATGTACTCCTCGGTCTCATTGCAGGCGAAGCCGTACATCATCCCCTGGTCGCCCGCACCCGTCCGTGCGATGTCCTCCTCGGACACCTGGAGCTCGCGCACCTCTAGAGCCTTGTCCACGCCCCGCGCTATGTCCCTGGACTGCTCGTCAATCGCCGTCAGCACCGCGCAGGTGTCCCCGTCGAAGCCGTACTTCGCCCTGGTGTAGCCTATGTCCTTGATTATGTCCCTGGCCAGCTTCGGGATGTCCACGTAGGTAGCCGTGGTGATCTCCCCCGCCACCATCACCATGCCAGTGGTACAGAGCACCTCGCATGCCACCCTGCCCGTCGGATCCTCGGCCAGGATTGCATCCAGAACGCCGTCCGAGATCTGGTCGGCCACCTTGTCCGGGTGTCCCTCCGTCACGGACTCAGAAGAAAACAGAAAACGCTCGCTCGCCAATTATGCATCCCCCTTGAAAAGTGATAAAAAAAAAGACCCCTCGCAAGAAGGGCCTTTGACTGTTCTCAAACGCTCCCTCTTATCACTCGGCCTTGGGCCGCTGGTATTAGCACCATGCCTCGCGGCAGGTTGCCGGGTTTCATCGGGCCAGTCCCTCCACCTCTCTGGATAAGAGTCCTAGATTGTAATGAATCGACCAGGATGAATTATACGCTATTTCGCTCCCCTGTCAACGATCGCCGAGGCGAAGGAACTCGCCGCGCTCGAGATGGCAAATAAAGCTGTCATCCCGAACGAGTGTGAGGGATCCCGCCCCCCTCTGTCTTCCCGAACGAGTGTGAGGGATCCCGCCCCCCTCTGTCTTCCCGAACGAATGTGAGGGATCCCGCCCCCCTCTGTCTTCCCGAACGAATGTGAGGGATCCCGCCCTTGAGGGCGCGGCAAGTTTGACAGCCGGGAGCGAGTGTAATATACTTCATTTGTGTCAGTGTATCCTGGAGGTGAGAACGATGACCCCGGCTTTCGCTATTCCATCGATTGAAGTAGTCGGCTGGGCCAGAAAAAACTACCTCGAACCCTCGTACCCCGACAAACGCTACGACGAGCAGAAGTCCTTCTCCGAGCTACGGGCCCGAGGCAGACATGCCCGAGGGGACGGGACTCTTCAGCGTGCGCTTGACTCATACCGGGATCACGCGGCCTACAGCAGCCGTTTTCTTCAGTTCAACATCGTCGAGGAGGCAGGCCTCGTCCAGGTGATAGTGAAGGAGAAAAACGACGAGGAGAAGATCATCCGAAAGATACCGCCGGACGAGATAGTTCGCCTCATCGAGCGCCAGAACGAGATGATAGGCTTCCTGCTCGACCTGGTGGCCTAGCTGAAATAAGATGGATAAAAATTAAGAGACCCGGACCGACCGCGGCCCGGGTCTTTTTTGTTCGCCCTCGTTATTTACAGGGGGTGTAGCCGCAGCTGAAGCAGTACTCGCACCCCGAGATCATCTCAAGGGGCGCCTTGCACTCCGGGCATACCGCCGCGCCGCCCTGCGTATCGCCTCCCCTGCCTATCAGCCTCTCCAGCAGCACTGCTATCGCGTCCGGGATGGAGCGGGTCACGTGCTGGTCGTCGAACTCGAACAGCCAGTACTCCTTGCCGGACAGCCCCTTCAGGGTCGCTATGAAGTCCTCCAGCTTTCCGCCGCTGCGCAGGCCGATGGAGATCGCTCTGGACAGGGCCTCAGTCATCGCCTTCAGCTCCGAGCCGCTCTTGCCTATCGTGGCGAAGACCTCGAACGGCTCGTCCCCGTCGAAGTTCAGGGTGACGTAGATGCTCCCCCACGGCGTGGTCTCCTTGATGGTCTTGCCGAAGACCACCAGCCCGGGCCGCTCCTTGACACGGCTGGACATGGGCGGCCGCTTCTCCTCGGGGACCTCCGCCTTCTCCGGCTTCTTCACCGTCTCGATCGGCTGAAGCGAGCGGGACCCGTCCCGGTATATCGTTATACCCTTCGCCCCCAAGTCGTGGCATCGCTGGTAGATCGCCCTGACCTGGGCAACAGTCGCCTCCTGCGGCAGGTTGACCGTCTTGCTTATGCCGCTGTCCACTATGCCCGCGAAGACCCCCGTGACGTCGATATGCTCGTCGGGGGTTATGTCGTACGCCGTCACGAACACCGGGTCGGAGAGAGAGTCGCTTTCATGCAGCTCCGCCACCTGCTGCTGCGACAGCAGCTTGTGATGAAACTCCCTGGTCTCCTGCCCCTCTCCATCCACCTTGGCTATGCGACGGCTCCAGCTCCAGGCGAAGTTCGGCTCGATTCCGGCGCTTGTGTCTATCAGCATCGAGATGGACCCGGTCGGCGCTATGGAGAGCCGCCTGCTGTTGCGCATCCTGCCGCTTGCGAACGCCCGGAACACCCTCGCTGCAAGGGCCAGTCTCTCCTGCTCGTTTCCCAGACCGACCGCGTTGAAGAAGGACTCGAAAGAGTTGGCCAGCGTGTAGGGCACCGTGGGAGATGAGCGAAGCTTTCTCACCAGCGACTCCATCGTCTCTCGATCTACCGAGTCGAACCACGACTCGGGGAAGAGCTGCTCACCCTGCTCGTGCGCGAACTTGAGGAAGAGCTTCTCCACCAGGTGCGACTCCGGGAAGGGCTCCTTCCCCATCTCGCCCACTATGTCGGTGGTGGCGCAGAGGGCAGCCGCTCCCATCGTGTCGGCGAGCGTCTTGCAGAAGACATTGAATCGCTCCGAGCCGTACCTCATCCCCAGCATTATTGCCGCGTCCGCCAGGCCCATGATCCCCAGCCCGACCGGCCTGATCCGTTCCGTGCGCTCCCCTATCCGGTCCAGCGGGTAGGAGCATGCGTCTATCACCAGGTCGAGGTAGTAGATCGACCGGAAGACCTGGTCGGCGAACCCCTTGAAGTCGAAGTACGAGCTCCCGTCCTCCCTGCGGGCCACGAACGCCTCCACGTTAACCGAACCAAGATTGCAGCTCGTATAGTTCGGCAGCGGCTGTTCACCGCAAGGATTAGTGGACTCGATCTTCCAGGTGTCGTCCAGCTTAAGCAGGTTGTCGGCGTTTGCTCGGTCGATGAAGAAGATTCCGGGGTCGCCGCGCCTCCAGGCGCTCTCGCACAGCTTGTTCCACAGCTCGACCCCGTCGACAGTCCGGACCGGCTTGCCGCTCCTCCGCGAGACCAGCTCGAAAGGCTCTCCCGTCCCTGCAGAACGCATGAGCGCGTCCGATACGCAGACGGAGATGTTGAAATAGGGCAGCCTTCCGTCGTCTACCTTCGCGTCTATGAAGTCGAAGATGTCAGGATGGTCGTCGAACAGCATCCCCATGAGCGCCGCCCTCCTGCGGCCGCCCTGCACCACCACGGCCCCCATGGTATTCCACGTCTCCATGAACGACACGGGCCCGCTGGCCTGTCCGCCGATGCCGCCGTTGATCACGGATCCCCTCTCCCGCAGGTGCCCGAAGTTGGCCCCCACGCCGCCGCCGAACTTGCTTATCACGGCCGCGTCCTTCACCGAGTCGAAGATGCCGTCTATGCTGTCCGGGACCTCTATGACGAAACAGGCGAAGAGCTGCTGCCCCCTCGTCCTTGAGCTGTGCAGCAGCGAGTAGTCCTCGAACGACAGCCTGTCGGGGTCGCAGTAGAGCTTGTCCGAGAGTTGCGGGTCGACCGTCTGACCCGCGCCCGCCGCGAACAGGCAGGGGGAGTTGAACAGAAAGCGCCTGCTCCGTATGTCGTCGAATATATTCAGCTCGAGCCGCCTCAGCCACTCCAGGGACTCCTCCCCGCCGTCGAGATACCGGGACTCGGCGCAGGCCACCGTGCGCGACACCCTGCGGGCGAACTCCGTGAAAGTCCTCTCCTTCCGGATCTCCTGTACGTCCGCATCGAAACGGCGGGCGAAATAGCGCTGGTCGAGAAGCCACATAGCGTTCTCGGAGAGACCGTTCTCGCCTCCTTCCGGGGGCGATGAGAACGAGGAACGGAAGCGATCTCTGTACGAAACCGACACTTTAAACCCCTCCTAAACACACTACATATACTATGATACATCTTTCACACTCAACATATTGTGTAGAAACCGGATTGCGGGTATCAGACTACCACTTCTTACCCTTTCTCACAAGGGGGACGATGCTACTTCAGAATTGAAAGAATAGGGGCCAAAAGCACCTTTTTTCATCCTTACAGGGCCCTTTGTGACTGAATCTTCCGTCCGCCCCTTGACAGGAGAGAGGAAAGGATGTATCCTCTTCGCCAATTCCACGGGGAAAGGAGAGTCCGCCGGATGGTTTCCGCAAGGTGCGCGGTCTTTGTGTTCGAGTTCGCGTTTACCTGTGACCAGGGTTATTATTACCCCTGGTCTGCCTTGCTTTGGAAACCGGATGACGGCTCGCGCTTTACGCCCGCAGAGGTATAGAGGACCGTGTTTTTCCCACCCTGTTCGCAGGGCTAGGAATCGGAAGAGACAGCGAGGACCGTTCCCGGTTTCCACCGGAGGACGGTCCTTTTTGTCTTCAGGACAACAGTCAAAAGGAGTGATGCAGGATGAAGCGCATTGAACCGGCGAAGAGGATCCACGGCAGGCTCTCCCTGCCCGGGGACAAGTCCATCTCCCATAGGGCGGCCCTTCTCGGGGCCGTGTGCCCGGAGGGGATCACCGTGCGCAACTTCTCCGACGGAGCGGACTGTTCGGCCACGCTGAGCTGCCTTGAGCAGGCCGGAGCTTCCGTCAGGCTTGGAGGCGGCGCCCTCTCCGTGTCGGCCCCCGCGGGACTGACCTCCCCGGGAGGGGCGTTGGACGCGGGCAACTCCGGCACCACGGCACGCACCCTATGCGGGCTGATCGCGGGCCTTCCCGGCGTCAAGGCGCGCATAACGGGCGATGACAGCCTTTCGAAGCGGCCGATGATGCGAGTGGTCAGCCCGCTGCGCGCCATGGGGGCGAGCATCGGCGGGCCGTCGGACGGACTGCGCCTCCCGGTCGAGATCCGGGGCGAGAGACTGAAGGGGACCTCTCACGTCATGGAGACCGCGAGCGCGCAGGTAAAGACCGCGATACTGCTGGCCGGCCTGGGCGCCGACGAGCCGGTCACAGTCATAGAACCGCTGCCCACCCGGGACCACACGGAGCGCATGCTGGCCCACATGGGGGCGGCGCTCTACCTTGACGGCGGCGCGATAACGATCTCCCCGTCGAGGCCGTTGAAGGGCGGCGAGTGGACCATACCCGGCGACTTCTCCTCGGCGGCCTTCTGGATAGTGGCCGCCGCCATCCTCCCGGACTCGTGCGTCTCGCTGCCGGGCACCGGGCTGAACCCGACTCGCACAGGACTTCTCAGTGTGCTCGAGCGAATGGGGCTGGCCTGCACTGTCGAGCAGGAGGGGCTTAAGGGAGGAGAGCCGGCGGGCACGATAACAGTCCACTCCAGCAGGCTGCGAGCGACGGAGATAGAGCCGTCGGAGATACCCCTGATGATAGACGAGCTCCCCGTTCTGGCCGTGGCAGCGACTCAGGCGGAGGGGACGACGGAGCTTCACGGCGCCATGGAGCTTCGCTTCAAGGAGTGCGACCGCATAGTGGCCATGGTGCGCGGACTGTCGGCCCTCGGCGCGGACATAACAGAGCTGGAGGACGGCTGGAGGATAACAGGGCCCGTGAAACTCAAGGGCGGACGAGTCTCCAGCATGGGAGACCACCGGGTCGCCATGGCCCTGGCTGTGGCCGGACTGGCGGCGGATTCTCCCGTCGAGATAATGGATCACCAGTGCGTGGACATCTCCTACCCCGGCTTCTTCAAGACTCTCGACATGCTAGCCGGGAGGAGGAACTGATGAGCCTTCGCTTTTTGACAAGCGGTGAATCGCACGGCAGGGGGCTCCTGGTGGTGGTGGACGGGCTGCCCGCCGGCCTGCCGGTGTCGCCCGAGCACCTTGAACTGGCGCTGGCGCGAAGGAGGCGCGGATTCGGCAGGGGAGGAAGGGCTTCTGTCGAGCGAGACGAGACGGTGGTCTGGGGAGGGCTTCGGGACGGTCGCACCACAGGCGGCCCTGTGGGCATCTCGATAGCCAACACGGAGCGAGAGCTGTGGGACGAGGCGATGAACCCTTGGGCGATCAACGCGGAGGCGGCCCGCACGAGGGCAGTCACCGCGCCGCGCCCGGGGCACGCGGACCTGCCCGGGGGGGTGAAGTTCGGCCACGACGACATGAGGGATGTGTTGGAGCGAGCCAGCGCCAGGTCCACCGCGCCCCGCACGGTCGCCGGGGTGCTGGCCGCTCGGATGCTGGAGGAGCTGGGCGTCTCCGTGCGGGGCGCGGTCGAGTCCGTAGGGGGAGTCAAGGCACGAATGCCGGAGAGATCGGAGGATTGGGCACGGGCGTCGATGTCCGAGCTCGGAGCGGCCTTCGCGGAGGACGAGGAAGCCATGAGGGAGAGGATCGTCCGGGCCGATACGGAGGGAGACAGTTTGGGAGGAGTTTTCGTCGTGTCGGTAGCCGGGCTCCCCCCCGGAGTGGGCAGCTTCACCGAGTGGGACAGGAGGCTGGACGGGCTGCTTGGACAGGCGCTGCTCTCCATACCCGGGATAAAGGGGATCGAGTTCGGGCTCGGGTTCGATGCTGCGGATCTGCCGGGCAGCGAGGTTCACGACCCGATAGTCGTGGACGGAGGCCGGTGGACCAGGCCCACGAACAGGTCAGGAGGGATCGAAGGCGGTATGAGCAACGGAGGCGAGATAATAATCCGCGCGGCCATGAAGCCCATCCCGACGATGAAGAGGGGGCTTCCCTCCTACGACCTGGTCTCCCGCTCGCCCTGCGAGGGTCACGTGGAGAGAAGCGACGTCTGCGCGGTCCCGTCGGCATGCGTGGTGGGAGAAGCGATGGCTGCATGGACCGTGGCGTGCGCCGTGGTCGAGCAGTTCGGCGGCGACAGGATGGACGACCTGGCGCAGAGGTTCATGCTCTACAGGCGTAGGGCGGAGGGGTGGAACCTCCGTGCGTAGCCGCGTCGTCTGCCTCGGAGGCTTCATGTGTTCGGGCAAGAGCAGCGTGGGGCGCGAACTGTCCCTCAGGCTGGGGCACGAGTTCCTGGACACGGACGAAATGGTGGAGGCAAGGGCCGGTCTGTCGGTCGCGGAGATCTTCGCCCGTCTAGGGGAGCCGGAGTTCCGACTCATGGAGCGGGAGGCCGTGCTGGAGGCGCTCGACGGGAGCGGTCGCGTGGTGTCCCTCGGAGGCGGGGCGCTGCTGGACGAGGGATCCCGGTCGGCGGTGCTCGCGAGGTCGTTCCTGGTGATGCTGGACGTCCGGCCGGAGACGGTGCTGAAACGGGCCTGGTCTGCCGGGCGAAGAGCGCGCCCCCTGCTGGACGGAGGGGTGCGCGCCCTCATGGAGAGCCGTGCAGAGGCCTACTCGTCATGCCATATGAGGGTCGCCACGGACGACCTTGCGGTCGAGGCCGTGGCGGACGCAGTAATGAAGGGCCTGCCCCTCCTAGAAGCAGGGGTATGAGCCCAGCAGGCGTATGAAGGAGGCCCGCTCCCTCATCTCGTCCAGCGCATTCCTGACGTGCGGCTCCTCGACGTGCCCCTCGATATCGATGAAGAAGTAGTACTCGAACGGGCTTCCCGACAGGGGCCGGGACTGGATGTGGGTCAGGTTCAGCCCGTTTGTGTATATAGGCTCCATCGCTCTGAACAGGCTTCCGGGCGTGTGACTTACGTTGAAGAGTATCGAGGTCTTGTTCCTCTCCCCCATTCCGGGGTTCCCGAATCCGACCGTCCAGAAGCGAGTGGTGTTCCGCCCCCGATCCTGTATCTTGCGGGCAAGCACGTTCAGCTCGTTGTTGCCGGCCGCCAGCTCGCTGCAGACAGCGGCACGCCCTCGGCTTCCCACCGCCAGGGCGGCCGCGGCGCTAGTGCTCGCCGCTGGTATCTGAATCGCCGACGGCAGGTTCGCCCTCAGCCACTCCCTGCACTGCCCCAGGGCCTGCGGGTGGGAGAATACCTCGAGAATGTCCTCCAGGCGATTCTCGCCGGAGGCCAGGTTGTGGTCTATGGATATCGACAGCTCCCTCTGGATGGAGAGCTCCGTTCCCTGCAGCGAGGCGAAGGCGTCCATCGTAGGAAGCACCGTCCCCTCCAGGGAGTTCTCCGCCGGGACGACCCCCCAGTCCGCTTTCCCCTTCTCCACCTCCGCGAACACGTCCACGAACGACGTGCAGTACACGGGCATCATCTCCGAGCCGAACGACGCCAACGCCCCCTCGTGGGAGAACGACCCCTCCGGCCCGAGGAAGGCGACCCTCGGCCTGCGCTGCACCGCTCGGCAGGCCGACAGTATTTCCCTGTATATATGCTCGACCGCCCTCCTGTCGACCCCCTCCGCGGCGGCGGCCACCCTCTCTATGACCTCGCCCTCCCTCGCCGGGTCGTACACCTGGCCCCCCTTCTTGGCGATCCCCGCCTCGAAAGCCACCTTGACCCTGCGCGACAGCAACGATGCTATCTCCAAATCGATCTCGTCTATTCTCTCCCTGCACTCCCGGAGCTCTTCAGAGGACATTCAGCTTCCCCCCCAACCACACATTTATCAGAGTTTTCTTTGTTTATTTCTCCTCTTGACAATCTTCGACAAGGCATATAAAATCTCCGACAACTTGCGGCGCCGTTGCCGACACACACCGTTGCATATAGTATCACACGGCCCGCAAGGACGACATAGACGCAAAGGAGGGAATCCCGATGAACGATCTTTACTCGATGAATCGCTCGACAAACGCCTCTGTAGTAGCCATCGTTATTATCATTCGCTGCGGGGATTCCCCCGGAGCGCTTGTCGTCGTGTAACCACGCGACAGGCTTTCCGGCCGGGGTCCCCAGCAATGAGGGGGCCCCGGCCTTTTTTTATTCAAAAACTTCGGGGAGGTGCAGACATGGAGCGGACGATAGGAGTAGTGGCGGAGAACAGGCCGGGAGTGCTGTCGAGGCTGTCGGGGCTGATGGAGCGAAGGGGCTTCCAGGTGAGGGACGTGTCGGCGGGGGTGACGCAGCAGCCGGGGCGCTCGCGCTTCACCTTCGTGATCGCCGGGGACGATAAGAGGGCGTCGCAGGCTGTGCGCCAGCTTCGCAAGATGGTGGAGACGGTCGACGCGTTCGAGCTTAGCCCGGCCTTCTGCGTGGAGAGGCGGATGATGCTGATGAAGTTCGACCTGCCCTTCGAGGGACGGCCGGCGCTGTTCGACTCGCTGCGGGGTTATTCGCACTCGATCGCGGGTGAGCAGGGGGACACTCTCATAGTCGAGGTCACCGGCACGGGCGAGCAGCTTGACGGTTGCCTGGAGGCGGCCAGGGGTCACGGGCTGACGGAGGCCGTGCAGAGCGGCCCGTTGGCGATGGACGCGCGCTCCGGCGCGACGGCGTTTTAAGTACACATTGAAAAAGGAGCTGTGATCGACATGGCGAAGGTTCTTTACGACAGAGATGCGGATATGGGGTTGCTGAAGGGTAGGACGGTGGCGGTGCTAGGCTACGGCAGCCAGGGACACGCGCATGCGCAGAATTTGCGCGACAGCGGGGTCACGGTGCTGATCGGTCTGCAGGAGGGCAGCAGATCGAGGGCGACGGCAGAGTCGGACGGCTTCAAGGTCTTCTCGGTCGCCGAGGCCGTCAAGCAGGCGGACGTAGTGATGTTCCTTATGCCGGACCACGTCCAGGGGAACGTCTACAGGGAGCACGTGGCCCCCAACCTCAAGAGGGGCGCGGCGCTGGCCTTCGCACACGGCTTCTCCGTCCACTTCAACCAGGTGACCCCGAGGGAGGACAACGACGTCTTCATGGTGGCGCCCAAGGGGCCGGGGCACCTGGTCCGCAGGATGTACGCCGAGGGCAGGGGCGTGCCGTGCCTCCTGGCGGTGCATCAGGACGCGTCGGGCAGCGCGCGGGATCTGGGGCTGGCGTACGCGTGCGCGATAGGCGGCGGCCGGGCGGGGGTTCTATCCACCACCTTCAGGGAGGAGACGGAGACCGACCTGTTCGGAGAGCAGGCTGTCCTCTGCGGGGGGATAACCGAGCTGATCAAGGCCGGGTTCGATACCCTGGTGGAGGCCGGCTACCAGCCGGAGATCGCCTATTTCGAGTGCCTGAACGAGATGAAGCTGATCGTCGACCTGATGTACGAGGGAGGCATAGGATGGATGCGCTACTCGGTCAGCGACACGGCGAAGTACGGCGACCTCGTGGCGGGAAAAAAGGTCGTCGACAACAGGGTTCGCGAGACCATGAAGGAGCTGCTGGAGAGCGTGCAGGACGGTTCGTTCGCCAAGGACTGGATGCTTGAGAACCAGTGCGGCAGGCCGCGCATGAGAAAATGGATGGAGCGAGAGAGGGCCCACCCGATAGAGGAGGTCGGCAGAGAGCTGCGAGCGATGATGCCTTGGATGGACGCCAAGTCCGCGCCCGAGGGATAGAAGAGAGACGGAAAGGGGAAGGTTGACATGATGATGAACGGAGCGAAGATGGTCGTCGAGGCACTCCAGAAGGAGGGTGTCAAGTGCGTGTTCGGCATACCGGGAGGGTCGGTGATCCCCCTGTACGACGCCCTCTACGACGCGGCCTTCCCCCACATCCTGGTGCGGCACGAGCAGGCGGCGGCTCACGCCGCGGATGGATATGCCAGGGTATCCGGCAGGCCGGGGGTGTGCGTCTGCACCTCCGGGCCGGGCTTCACGAACATACTCACGGGATTGGCCACGGCATTTCTTGACTCGGTGCCAATGGTCGCTATCGCGGGGCAGGTGTCCACGTCGCTCATCGGGGGGGACGCCTTCCAGGAGGTGGACTCCTTCGGCGCGAGCCTGCCGACCGTGAAGCACAGCATACTGGTCCGCTCTGCGGAGGAGATCCCGAGCGCGATCAAGGGGGCGTTCGAGCTGGCTCTCTCCGGCAGGCCAGGGCCGGTGCTGGTGGAGCTGCCGGTGGACACACAGAGGGCCGAGGGCGAGTTCGCCTGGCCGGAGGAGGAGCTCTTCTCGGGGCACCACCTGAAGCAGGCAGAGGACCTGTCGCGACTGGGCGATGCTGCGAGGCTCCTGAGGGGCGCGCAACGCCCCGTGATACTGGCGGGCGGCGGGGTGATAACCTCGGGCGCGGCGGGGCGGCTTCTGCTGCTGGCCGAGCGGGGGGACCTTCCGGTGGCGGTCACTCTGATGGGCAAGGGCGCCTTTCCCGACGATCACCCGCTGGCCCTGGGGATGGCCGGGATGCACGGGACGCCCGCGGCCAACACCGCTCTGGCGGAGGCGGACGTCGTGCTGGCGGTAGGCGCGAGGTTCAGCGACAGGACGACCGGCAAGGTTGCCGACTTCGCAAGCGGGGCCTCCGTCATCCACGTCGACATAGACCATGCGGAGATAGACAAGATCGTTAACTGCGACGTCGCCCTGCTTGGGGATGCGGCCAGGGTGCTGCGGGCCCTCGCGGACTCCCTGCCGGAGATGGAGCACGGAGAGTGGACCGGCCGTCTGAGGGAACTGGCCGAGGAGATGCCCCTGAACAACCCGGAGGAGGGCTTCTCACCCGCGTCGGTCTTCGAGGCGGTGAGGCGTCGAGTGGACGAGCGGACGGTAGCCGTCACCGACGTCGGGCAGAACCAGATGTGGGCCGCGCTCCACTGGAGGGCGGGCGGGCCGAGGACCTTCCTCAGCTCCGGCGGCCTGGGGACGATGGGCTTCTCTCTCCCCGCCGCGATAGGGGCCTCGTTCGCTGCGGGAGAGGCGCCGACAGTATGCTTCGCTGGCGACGGAGGCTTCCTGATGACCTGCCAGGAGCTTGAGACCTGCGCCCGCTACAGGCTGCCCGTCAAGGTCATCCTGCTGAACAACGGCTGCCTGGGGATGGTGCGACAGTGGCAGGAGCTCTTCTGGGACGAGCGTTACTCGGCGACCACCCAGGCCCCAGTCTGCGACTTTGCCGCCATCTCCTCGGCCTTCGGAGTCCCGGCCCGTTCATGCGACGATCTCGGCGGGCTGGAGAGAGCGCTGGACTTCGCCTTCGACGTGCAGGGCCCGGCCTTGGTCGAGTGCCGCATCCCGCAGAATGAGCTCGTAATGCCGATGGTCCCGGCGGGAACGGCACTGAAGGATTTCATGTACAGGGTGAGGGCGTAAAAAACTCCAAGAGTACGTGCCGGGGAAACAGGCGACATCGGCGCACGTCACGTCATATTATGCGACCCGCGCCCCGATCTGTGCTTGCCTATCGGCATGAAGGATCTCTCAAAGAGAGTGAGATCGGCGCTTTTGAATACGCGCCCGAACGACGAGAAGGACAAGGGCGACTATCATCAAAAGCAGGGCGTAGGCCTGAGGCTGCGAGACCCCAAGCGCACCTGCCCGGCCGCGAAAATCGCCCCTGAAAAACTCCAGCGCGAACCGCGCCGCGCCGTACCCGGCGCAGTAGCCGATCAGCCTGAGCCTCTCGGGCAGCAGCGTCAGAAGCAGATAAAGCGCGAACAGCCAGGCGGCCTCCATAAGCTGCACCGGCCACACCGGGACGCCGCCGTAGTGAAGCGCGGCGGGGCTGCCCGGGGGGAAGACCACCCCCCACCCCTCGGGTGACGGCCTGCCGTAGCAGCAGCCCGCCATGAAGCAGCCGATGCGTGTAAAAGCGTGAGCCAAGGCAAGATACGGGGCCAGCCTGTCCATAGTCTGAAGAACGGGGATGCTGAGGACACGAAACGCCATAACAAGAATAACCCCTCCGATGAACATGGCGGGCATCACAGAAAAGCCACTGGAAGGAATCCATACGCCCATATCAAGCGTCAGGAAGGCCCTTGCCCCGCGCCTGCAGAACACCCTCGTCCAGTGCGAGAGCAGAAACCCGCACCCAACCGCCAGCAACCCCATCACCAAGGAGGGCACGGCCCTGGCGTCGTGCCCGTACCTGAACCAGTAGAGCAGCGAAGCCAGGGCTATCCCTGTCCACACCAAAAGGCTGAACGACCGGAGGGGCACGCCCTCTCCTATCGGCATCACGCAGAGAATCGGGCGCATAACATGAGTATTATGAGTATTCCTATCTCCTCAGCAGTATCAGCAGAGGCAGCAACAGGACGACCACGGACGCGCCGGTTCGACCGGCGACAAACGAGCAACCACCGCCACCACCGCCTGCAGGCGGCCTTGGATCAGGGTCGGGTCCCGGGGTCGGCTCCGGCTCGAGTTCGGGTTCGAACGAATCCTCGACTGCGCCCGTATCTCTATTCACATTGTTTACCCTCATATTCGATAAATCGCCCACGAACAGCCTGCCGTCAGGGGAGACCGCCAAAGTCGACGGGATCAGCATCTTGCCCTCCGGGACCTGCGACGGTGCGTCTTCGATCGGCCCCTTCCAGCCATCCACCCATCCGTCGCCATCGCGTGTGGGCGATACGAAGCCCTCTGCGCGGACGAAATCCCCGCCATTCTCGACGTAACAGACTATCTCGTTCTTCCATCCGTCGCCTCTCGGGTTGTTGCGATATGTCACATAGAGCCTCTCCCCCTCGGCACTGGTTTTTCCCGAGCCTGACGCGGCGGCCACCAGCAGATTCTCCGGTGTCTTTGTGCCTATTACCATCTGTGGATAACTTGCGACAAGCGAGGGGCTGCTGCCGGTGGAGATTTTCAGAACCCTGCCGCCCTCTGCAAGCTCTGCTACGTAAAAATGCCTTCCGTCCGGGGCCACCGCCACGCCTGACGGACGCTCCACACCCGCCAGCTTCAGCATGTCGTAGACTATCTTCTCTCGAACCTCCCCCGACGATTCAAAAAAGTACTGAAGCACCAGATGATTGGTCTGCATAGAGGACGCGTTGCAGTCCAGGACAAACAGGCTTCCGTCGGCGGGGCTCCAAGCCAAGTCGCGCAGCTTGTTGAACTCCATTGAACCGCCCCCCGGCTCGTCCAACTTCCTCAGGAATACGCCGTCGGTGTCGAAGGCCTGAATACGCGAGTTGTCCGCATCGCCCACGTAGACGACGCCCCTCTCACGGTCAACGGCTATCCCCCTGGGTTGTATGAACTCACCGTCACCACTTCCGGCGGCACCCCATTTTTTTATCAGATCTCCGCTCGGCGAGCGCTTCTGAATCTGAGGAGGCTTTGCCAGCACGGTGTAGCAGTTGCCCTGGCTGTCGAAATCCGTTCCCGCTACAGCGCTCATCGGTGTGACGGAGTCCGACGTCGCGCCGACCCCCGCAGCGGCGCTGTTTGGTTTTCCGTAGTTCATCTTCAGCTCTTCTCCGTCCCAAGATACGGAGACCCACACATGTTTCATGTCATCCTCGCCCGCGCCGGAGGGTCTCTCGAGGGGGAACACGGCCTTTGCCAAGACCTCGTTTCCGGAGACGACCCTTGCGGGCATCTCGTCCCCCCAACTGCCGGCCCTGACGGTCATATACGTCTGCGCCTCGCCGGGCCTCAACTCCGACCTTCGATATTCCGTATCAGATTGTATTGCCGCCAACGACCGGGAGGAGGAAACATCGTCGTCCTCGTCATGATACAGCTCGATGATAACGTCGGCCCTTTCCTCGCTTTCTGTTGCTCCGACACTTTTAATGGTGTGTATTGAAGATGTGGACACACAATAATCGGCAACGAAGAATAACCCCATTTCAAAGCAGCCTGCGCCTCCCAGAAAAACCACCGCACAGGCCAGGACACAAAGGATCCCAACCAACCCCGCCAAACCCCTTCTTTGTGGCTTCGACTCGCTTTTCATCATAACATCCCCCTTTCACTATTGCCTTGCCACGGCACTAATGCCGATCACATCTCTCAAACAATAATACAACATTTAAAAATTTATTCAAGCATCATTCAAGCATCACTATTGTCCAAAATAAGTTCATGTACAGGGCGAGGGCGTAGGCGGGCATTGCGACGGTCGTGGTATCATACTCTTCAGCGATGGGGGAACTGTCGAAGGGGGGAGCTCCATGACCGGCGAGGTCAAGGCCAGGGTGATCCAGGAGTACGTGCCGGGAAAACAGGTGACATTGGCGCACGTCATATGCAACCCGCGTCCCGAGCTGTGCTCGCTGATCGGCGTGGAGAGCTCCGGCGCGATAGGCATAATGACGATCACCCCGGGCGAGGGGGCGATAATCGCCGCGGACATAGCGTCCAAGTCCGGCGACATAGCGATGGACTTCATCGACCGATTCACTGGGTGCGTGCTCTTCACCGGGGACGTGGCGGCGGTCGAGAGCTCGCTCGAAAGCGCGGTGAGGACCCTAGCCTCGGTTCTGGGGTTCGCCCCGGCACCACTGACCCGAACCTAGCGGCCTCATGAAAAGAGTGATGGTAGCGGGGCCCGCCGGCGCCGGGAAGACGAGCCTGCTGAGGGCGCTCGGCCTGCTGGAGGGGAACGTCCGCAAGACGGAGGCGATAGGTTTCAGCGAGACTACGGTGGACACCCCCGGCGAGTTCTTCGACATGCCGCGCTTCTACCACGCGCTGATAACCACATCGGTGAAGGCGGGGCTGGTGCTGCTGGTGGCCGACCCCCTCAGGCGCTTGCGACGCTCCTCCGGGTTCGCCCGCGCCCTGCGGGCCCCGGTGATCGGCGTGATTACCAAGCTGGACGTCGCCCGGCCGGAGGACGTGGAGGCCGCCCGCGACAGCCTGAAATATTCCGGGGTGAGCGAGATATACGCCGTCTCCTCCCTGCGGGGCGACGGGATAAGGGAGCTGGCCGAGCGAGTGCGCAGCCTCCGCGAGGGTTAAACCCCGAGATCCCTCCTCCCTAGCGGTCGTCGGGATGACAAAACACGCTGCTCATAGGGGGACAAAACACGCTGCTACTCGGGAAAAATTGCAATGCCCTCTGAGAAACGACCTTGGTCATCCCGACGACCAGCGGGAGGAGGGATCTCGGCATCGCCGCTAGCTACACTATATACGACACCAGGTCCCCGTGGGGGGCCGGAATTACTGCGACGCTGACTATGCCGCCCTCCTCGCCCAGCTCCCTCTCGCAGGCCTGCATCGACGCCTCGACGCTCCCCAGGTCCCCGGTGAACAGGACGAAACCCTTGCCGCCCAGCCCCCTGGCTATGCGTATCTCCACCAGGCAAACCGCGGCCGCCTTAGCCGCGACGTCTCCCGCCTTTATCGCCGCTATTGCCGAGATGGTCTCGACCACGCCGAGCGCCTTCATCTCGGAGATCTCGACCGTGGCGGTTATCGCCGGGATGACCGACGGATGTACGTTCGGGATGACGTGCGACTCTATGGTGAAGAGATCACCTATAGCAACGGCCCTGTCGACCGCCGTCCTTACCGAGTCGACCTTTCCGCCGATGACCGTGACGTACTTTCCGGGGCATATGGGCGAGGAGAACAGGATCCGGACCTCGGACGCCTTGAGCATGCCGTCCGCCGCCTCTATCCCCTTGGGTACGGTCTTGTACTCGACGAGTCCTATGGCCTTGCTCATTCGTTTTCCCTCCCGCCCGAAACCTCCACGATCATCCTGTCGCTCTCGACTGCGACGACCGTGCCCGAGATCGACGAATGAACGGCCGCCGAAACCTCGCCTTCCGCGGCCGCCACCATTTGCCCCCGCTTCACGAAGTCGTCCGGCGATACCACCGGCACGGCCGGCGCTCCTATGTGCTGCTTGAGCATGAGCACCACTCTGCTCGCGGGCAGGATCTCCTCCGACAGGGGGGCCCTCTGCTCCGCGTACTTGGAGAGACCTAGCCTGAGGGTCAGCTTCCAGACCGGGAAGAGGCGATACTCCCTGAACGGGTTGGCCCGCTCGGGTCGCTCCTGGTGCGGGTTCTTAATGCCCGCCGCCGTCATTCGCGCCTTCAGCTCCCTGTTCAACTTCCACGGCTGAAGCCCCATTATGCAGGCCGTCTCGCACAGTCCGCACTCGCAGCAGAGAAAGGCCTCCGTGGCCGCAGCATCGCGCTCGCAGGTGCTGTTGAAAGCCGCCAGGCGCATAAGCTTGTCCGGCCGCAGCCTGTGCCCCAGCAGGTAGCGGGGGCAGACGTCGGTGCAGAGCATGCAGTGGCAGCAGGCGGTCTTCGCCAGCCGCATCATCTCCGCCATGTCGCGCCCTTTGGAGATCGCCAAGGGATGATCGCGGGGCAGCACAAGCACGCCCTTTGTGGTCTTGGTCACCGGCTCTTCCCGTTCGAAGACCAGCCTGCCCATCATCGGTCCCCCCTCGATGAAGACCGGGGCATCCGTCGTCGCGCCGCCGCAGGCCTCGACCGTCTCGCCGAAGGAGACCCCCACGGGAACCCTGAGGGTCGCCGGCGTCCTCACCTCGCCCGCTACCGTAAGGTACTTGTCGGTCACCGGCCTGCCCTCGGCCGCCCCGGCAATGTTCAGAAGGGTCTCGACGTTGAGGGTCGCCACGCCGACGTCGAGCGGTATGCCACCCTCCGGGACGATTCGCCCCAAGGTCTCGTAGACCATCACCTGCTCGTCCCCCGCAGGGTAGGTGTTCGACAGGGAGTGAACGCGAAGCCTCGGATACGCGGGCAGGGCAGCCTCGATCCTTCGGACGGCGTCCTCGTACTTTTTCTTCAGGACGAATACCGCTCCCTCGGCCCCGGACAGGTCGACCAGCGAATCCAACGTCGCGGGCAACCTCTCGGCGTGCACGGCGGCCAGCTGCTGATCGACCTCCAGCAGCGGCTCGCACTCGGCCCCGTTGACCAGTATGTACTCGCACGGGCGGGCGAGCTTCGCGTGGGTCGGGAATCCAGCCCCTCCCGCCCCGACCACGCCAGCGCTTTTAATCCGCTCAAGAAGATCGCTCATCAGGACTCTACCCCCCGAACACCAGGGTCTTTATGACCACGGGAAGCACCCTTCCCCTGGCCAGCGGCCTGCCTATGTCGATGTAGTCGCCGTTCTCAACCTTTATCCCGTCGATGCTGACGATCTTCTTCCCCTCTCCCAGGGTGCCGCGAAGAGCGTAGCCGAGCGCCTTGGCCATGTCGTTCTCAAGCACCAGCACTGCCACGTCGTTCCGCGCCAGGTACTCCTCCAGGCCAATGCGAATCTCCGCCGCCAGCGCCTGCACCGAGTCGAACGACGGATTCTCCAGCCCCCGGAAGGACACGGCCACAGCCCCCTGGACACCGGAGGAGTCCCTGAACCAGCGCAGCCCCTCCGCGATGGCTCTCCCGACCCCCTCCCGCTCATCCCTCTCCGAGAGCTTTAGGATCGGCAGGTTTCTCAGGGGGAGGACCGACTCGTCGGAGAAGGATATAGTGCTGCCGCTGATGTCCATGGAGTGGCTGCCAGCACCGACAACGGTGGCCCGGATGGTCTCCTCGGCCGGGATGACCTTCAGGGTCCGGCAGGTCTCGGTCCACCTGGCCGCCTGACCCAGCAGGATGCCTATGTCGCCGTAGACGAACGGCCCGCCCGGTGGAACGGCGGCCATGCCGTCCGCCACTCCGCCGGAGAAGGAGACATGCTTCACGCTCCTGTCGTCCCCCCTGAAGTCGTGAGACGTCAGCAGACCGTCGAAGAGCCGGCTCCTTGGCGCGAGCCCCATCAGTTCGTCAAGGAAGGCGGCCATGCGCGCGGCGAGCCTCTCGAGCTCGCCCACGGGGGCCGCCCTCCCCTCTGAGATCGACAGCCCGAGCGACGAGACAACTGGGGCGAGGCAGGGAGCCACGTACTCGATCCTCCTTGAGGCAGGGTCGAGCCGGACCAGCCTGCCGCCGATGTCAAGGCAGCTCGTGTCCGCAACCTCGCCGTTCCGGAAGATAGCGACGTTGGTCGTGCCGCCGCCCATGTCGAAGTTCGCGACCGACGTTCTCTCGCTCTTGGAGTAGGCCGCCGCTCCCGAGCCCTTTCCAGCTAGGATCGCCTCCAGGTCCGAGCCGGCGGTGACGACGACGAAGTCCCCGGCCAGCCCCTCCATTCCTCGCGCCAGCGTCTCCGCGTTCTCCTTCCTCGCGGTCTCGCCGGTTATTATGACGGCCCCGGCGGAGATTTTCTCCCTTCTCATCCCCGCCGCCCGGTACTCGGACTCGATTATGCGCCTCACTCCGTCGGCGTCTATCACGGAGGCCGAGAGCAGCGGGGTGAAGTGGATGCCGCTTCGGAAGATCACTCGCTTGTCCACCACGGCGATGCGCGGCACCGAGGCGACGCTAGCCGTGTTCTCTATCTCGAGCTCGCTAAAGACCAGCTGGGTTGTGGATGTGCCTATGTCGATTCCTACGCTGAGAACGGTCTCGGCCATGTCAGCGGCGGGCCGCCTACCCGAACTCCCTGTCGTACCCCTTGGGCAGGTGCCTGTACATGAGGACGTAGCACACGCTGCTCAGGCGGTTCAGAGCCCGCAGCACGTCCGGCCGGCCGATGACCCCTTCCCCCTCGTAGTAGGCGTTGAACGCGGCCAGCTCCACCTCGCGGATCTCGGTGCGCAGAGCGTTGAGCCCGGCGCAAAGCGGGCCCATAGTGTAGTGCGGCCTGATGTGGCCAAGCCCGAAGTGCTTCTTCGGGTTGTGCGACATGGAGCGAAGCTCGTCGAGACCCAGCCCCAGCAGCGGGACGTCCTCCACCTGCCTGCCGGTGACGTCCGACGCCAGGAGCTCTCGCGAGAAGTCAAGCAGTTCGTCCAGCTCCTCCGCCAGAGTTTGGTTCCCAAGTTCCACGGCCCTCGACTGCAGCTCGATTATCCTGGACTGCAGACTGTCCATCCTGCCGCGGAAGGCGATGCGGGGGTGCCCCTTGGTCACCAGCCTGTTGCCGGAGATGTGTGTCAGGTGCTCCGGCTTGACGGTGAACGAACCGCCGTCCGGGCCGACGAAGCGCGGCCTCCCTGCCTCCGGTGTCGGCGCGGGCCCGGTCGCGGGCGGGTCTTGCCGCTCGGCGGGCGTCTCCTCGTCCCCTACCACCAGCTCTATATTCCTGTCGCTCAGGTACTGGCGAGCCGAGGGGGTGACTATGGTTCCCCGTTCCACCCTGTAGGAGCAAAGCTCCCTCCCGTCTATCTCGGCTCGAAGATCCCCTTCTGTTATCAGCTTCATCCTGCTCACCCTTCCGTACCGTCCGGACGCCCCGGTCAACCGAGGCGGCCCTAGTACTCCAGCAGCCCCTCGTCCACCTCGACCGAGTCGATTATGCCGACGATCACCGCGTCTACAGGCACGTTCCGGTCGGCGAACACGGTCCGGGCGGAGCTTCCCTGTGAGACTATCACGTCGTCGCCTATGCCCGCGCCCGCCGCGTCTACCGCGACGAAGGTCTCCAGCTTCGAGCCCTTGACCGGGCGCACTACGAAGAACTTCATGCCGTTCAGCCTGTCGTCCTTCTTCGTGGCCCAAAGGTTCCCCACGACCTTGGCGATAATCACGGCTCGCCCTCCCGACGGACCGTCACGTTCTTGAACCGCAGCCAGTCGCGACCCAGCGGTGTTATTATCGCCCCGCGATCGACCAGCAGTTCTCCCCCGTCGCGGCAGACCTCCTTCAGATCCTGCTCCGTCAGCAGCCTCCTGCCCCTCGCGTCCGAGGCATTCGCAGGCGGGGCGGGGCAATCGCTGGAAGCGCCTGCTTGCAGGGCGGCGCCGAGCTCGCCCGATGCCACGAACTTCGCCCCGAACGAGCGCAGCCTCTCCTCGCACGATTCGTAGTGAGCGGCGATAGGCGTGTCTCTGCGGGCAAACCTCCAAGAGACTCCCTCCGTCAGCACGTACACGGGCACGCAGGCCAGCAGAGCCCCGACGATGGCCGATGACTCCGCTCCATACCCCAGCCCCAGAGAGGCCAGGACGAGCTGGTTCTCCGAAAGAACCGGCACCACCAAGCCCGAGCAGTCGCCCCATTCAGGCGCCGCCCCGTCCCGGACGTACTCGACCGAGACCCCCGGGGGGACCTCGCAGCATCCCGGATCGCCCACCACGAGGAACGGTCTCGCCGCCGGGTTCCCGCTCTTCATTCCAAGCCTCTTCATCAGCTCCTCGGTCACCATGTCGACCAACTTGGCCTGATCCATCTCCTCACCCACAATCTTCGGACAAGAGCCATTGCCGGCCCCGTTCAACGCGCTAACCGTCCGAGCGCCCGATCATCCAGCCCCGGACCCCCGCGCTCCAGCCGCAGGCGTTGGCCTCGTCGTAGTCTATGTGCATCGCCATACGGTAATCAGGCGACACCCGCACAAGCACCCCCTCGAAGACCACGGGGCGCTCCCCGGCCACCCTGACGCTCACACTGTCCCCGTCCGAGACGCCGAACCGCTCCGCGTCCCCGGGCGTCATGTGGACGTGCCTGCGGGCTATGATTACCCCCTCGTCCAGGGTCACCTCGCCGGTCGCCGACCGGAGGGTAAGAGACGCGCTGCCGCACGTGTCCCCCGAGTCGCGCACCGGGGGGGCGACCCCGAGGGTCCTCGCGTCGGTCATCGACAGCTCCACCTGCGTGCGCTCGCGCTCCGGCCCGAGGATCGCGACGTTCTCGATCGTACCCCTCGGTCCGACGAGAGTCAGCCTCTCCTGGCTCAGGAATTCCCCCGGCTGAGACAGGCTCCGAGAGCTGGTGAGAGAGCGCCCCCTGCCGAAGAGGGCATCGACATGCTCCCGGCGCAGGTGAACGTGCCTGCCGGAGGCCTCCACCTCGAAGGAGATGCGGTTCGTCACCTCCGCCGCAATACGCTCGACGAGCAGCTCGAAGGCCTCGTCGGTCATCTCGTTCACTCCCCCTCGCCTCGGCGTTCAGGCCGCGCGGGGATCAACCCTCCAGCTTCGGCAGGATGAACTCCACCTCCGCGTGAGGACGGGGTATCACGTGGACCGATAGCAGCTCGCCGACCTTGCCCGCAGCCGCCGCGCCCGCGTCCGTGGCCGCCTTGACCGCACCCACGTCGCCCCGCACCATGACTGTGACCAACCCGCCTCCGACCATCACCTTGCCTATCAGAGAGACGTTCGCGGCCTTGACCATCGCGTCGGCCGCCTCGACCGCCCCGACCAGCCCTCTCGTCTCTATCATCCCCAGAGCCTGCATTCCGTTGTTCATCGTTTCACTACCTCCCTGCCAGAAGTATTTTTCACCTGTTTAAACCGAGCCTCTCGGCCACCTTGGCCGTCACTCTCTCCACCAGCAGATCCAGGGCCTCTCCGTCCAGCCCCTCCACCCTCGTCCCCGGGCGCTTCTCGATCTCGCGGACGCCCCACGCTACCCTCCTGATGTTCAGCAGGTGCAGCGGGCCCACATTGTCCGACGTGGCGTTGCGCCCTATCGCACCGCAGCCGAGAGTCATGGAGGGGAACAGGTTCGTCGTCGCCCCTACCGCACCGAGGGCGGATCCGGCGTTCACCACCACGCGCGACACGGGCTTTTTCAGACCGAACTCCCGTATGACTTCCTCGTTGGTGGAGTGTATCGCCAATGTGTGCCCCGCTCCCTCGAACGCCAGCAGCTCAATGCACTGCTCGCAGCACTTCTCCCACCCGTCGGCCGAGTAGAACGCCAGCACCGGGCAGAGCTTCTCGTGCGAGAAAGGAAAATCCGCGCCCACTCCCATCCCCTCCGCCAGCAGCACGGTCGCGCCCTCCGGGATCTCTATCCCCGCAGCGTCCGCGATGAACCCGGGCGGCTTGCCCACCGTCCTCGGGTTCATGCCGCCGGTCGGGGTGAAGATCGCGAGGGCTACCCTGGCCGCGTCCTCCCGCGACAGGAAGTGCCCTCCCTGCCGGACGAACTCCTCCCTGACCTCCCGTTCGATGCACGACTCCACCACCACGGACTGCTCCGAAGCGCATATCGTGCTGTAGTCGAACGTCTTGCTGTCGATTATCCTGCGGACCGTGAGGGGGATGTCCGCCGACCTCTCTATGAAGGCGGGAGTGTTTCCCGGCCCCACCCCTATCGCCGGGGTCCCCGAGCTGTACGCGGCCCTCACCATGTCCGAGCCGCCAGTGGCCAGCACAAGGGCGACGTCCTTCGAGCGCATCAGCTCGTCCGTCCCCTCGCGGGCGACCGTCGACATGCACCCGAATATTCCCTCCGGCCCGCCCGCGGATTCCACCGCCTGCGACATCAGCCGCACCGTCTCCCTCACGCAGCCCTTCGCGCTCGGGTGCGGGGAGAATACAATAGCGTTGCCCGACTTGAGGGCTATCAAGGCCTTGAAGATCGCCGTCGAAGTCGGGTTGGTGCACGGAATGAGACCGGCCACCACTCCAACCGGCACCGCGACCTCGAACATCCTGGCTTCCCTGTCCTCTTTTATGATGCCGACGGTCTTCAGGTCCTTGATCGCCTCGTACACGTTGAACGACGCGAAGAAGTTCTTGAGGGCCTTGTCCTCGGGCCTGCCGAAACCGGTCTCCTCGTGCGCCAGCCGGCCGAGGGTCGAAGAGTTGTGCCGACACGTCACGGAGACGGCCTCCACAAGCTCGTCTATCTTGGCCTGGCTCATGGCGGCGAGGCATCTCTGCGCCTCCTTTGCCCCGGCGACGAGGTCCCGCGCCTCCTGCACGGAGAGAAGGTCGCGATACACCAGACTCGTCATTCACCGTCACCCCCGGAGGACTCGAAGAACTCCGCCAGCTTCGCGATGAGCTCTGCCTTCCCCGCGTAGCGGATCTCCTTCTTCGTCATCGAGGTCAAATCAACGCTCCTCGCCAGCCGACGCAGCTCCATCACCTTCATGGACGCCAGCCCCTCTATATCGCCGCTCCACTCCGACCCGCCCTCGTCCTCGGCCCGCTCGGTCATCTCCCGTTCCGGGCAGGGACGTTCCTCGTCGCGGCCGAAGCCGTGCCCGAGCATCGCGAACACCTCGGGCGACAGGCGAGGTATCACGTGGGAGGAGCACTTCCTGTTCAACACGCCCAGCGACGCGACCGCCGCGTCGACCGCCGAGCTCACCGCCGACACCTCGCCGACGATCAGCACGGTTATCAGCCCGGCCCCCACCTTGCTGACCCTCAGCAGCGACACGGAGGCCGCCTTGAGGGCCGAATCCGCCGCCTCGATAGCGCCGAGCAGCCCGTTGACCTCTATCATCCCGATAGCCCTGTTCTCCATGGAGGAGTCTCACCCCCCTCGCGGCCGCGCCCCGGCGGCCCGACATGATTCAGTACGATCCGTGCTAGTACAGAACCGGATTTTCCGCTACGAATACCACCGCCTGGGCGAACGCGTCGCACGCGGCCCTGCACGCCGACTGCGCGCCCGTCAACAGCCCGCCTCCGAAGTTGGTCTCCGACGGGGGCCCGAAGAAGGCGGCCAGCCTCACGTCCGCCGCCTTCAACGCCGCGTCCAGCGCATACATCGCCTCGAGCGGCGGTGCGATCAGGTAGGCTATCGCTTCCCCCTCCTTCACCCCCGCCACCTTGGAGAGGTAGCTGCCCGAGCGAGAGATACAGTGAGCGAAGTAGGGGATGGAGTCGTCATCGTCCGCGGAGACGAACCAGGCGTCGTTCTCCATGAAGTCCGCCAGCGCGTCGAGAGCGCTGCGCACCTCCGCCGGGTTCGGCCCGGCAAGAATGCCGATCACCTCACCGGCGAGCCTGGTGTTGGCGTTGGCCGCCCCCGCATAGAACGACCTGGCGTAGACCACCTCGACATCGGCCTTCTTCGTGGCCTCGTCAAGAGCGGTGTAAGTCACGTCGTCGCTGTCCGCCGTGACGATGCCGAGGCTCCTACGGTCGGGACTCAGTCCGAGCGACTCCGCCAGTGCCCGGTCCACGTTCGGGATGATCTTCACGCTCAATAGCTTCGCCTTCAAGGGATCGCCCTTCATATCCTCTTCCCTCCCGACAGAAAAGCGTGCTTAAAGCTTCAGGTCGATGCCGCCGACCTTCTTCTCCAGCATCAGCTTGATTATATCCGCGATGTAGCCGCCCGCCTCGACGGCCGGAGTGCCGCCCGCATGGATGTTGGACACCACGGTGCGCCTGGCCTCCGGCATTCCGACCGTCGCCCCGTAGGCTATGTAGGCGGACATGCTCTCCGCCGTCACCAGGCCGGGCCTCTCCCCGATCAGAGTGCAGACCACCTCTGCCCCCGTGGCCTCCGACACGGCATCCATCGCCTGCACCCTTCCGTACTTGACGAAGAAGGGCCTCGCAATCTTGACGCCGCTCCTGTCCAGCCCCTGCTCCATCGCCTTGAGGGTGTCCATGGCGTTGGTCATCACCGCCGTGGAGCTGAGGCCGTCGGCTATGTAGACAGCGACCTTCGGCGACTGACCGACGATTCGCTTGATCGCTTCCACCGCCTCCCGACCGAACAGCCTTCCCAGGTCGGGGCGAGTCAGGAACTGATCCTTGTCTTCACACTCGGTCCGGACGGTCTCCAGGCCGTTGGCCTCCAGGAACTCGTCGGACACGTCCGTGAAGACCGCGTCCTGCGCCGCGGCGTGGTCGGCCCGGAAACGCAGCAGGGTCTCAGTCATGTACCTCGGCCCCGCGCGCCACACTCCGATGCGAGACGGCGTCGCGGCCTTCATCGCCATCAGAGCCTCCCGGTTCGCCGGCTCGGGCACCAAACAGTGCTTCCTCAGGTCGATCTCCGTCAGGTCCGGAAGACCGTCCCCCTCGGCGCCGGGGAGGGACTCCACCTTCGGCGCCTCGATCTTCGCCTCTACTGCAGTCCCGGCACTCATCTCCGTCAGTATCTGCTGAACCATCTGCTTGAGTTCGAGTTCGCTAACCATTGTCTCACCCCCGCTATCAGGCAAAAACGGACAGATCGCCGGCCTTCTTCGTCAGCCTGCCGTCCTCCATCAGGCCCATCCTCTCAAGCCACTTTTCGAACGGGGCTATCGGGCGGACGCCCAGGAGCTGCCGCAGCGCCGCCGCCTCGTGATAGCCCGTGCACTGGTAGTTGAGCATCGGATCATCCCCGTGGGGGACTCCCATGAAGAAGTTGCAGCCCGAGGCCGTCAGCAGCACCGCCAGATTCTCTATGTCGTTCTGGTCCACCTTCATGTGATTAGTGTAGCATGCGTCGCAGCCCATCGGGATGCCTGTCAGCTTGCCCATGAAGTGGTCCTCCAGCCCCGCTCGGATGACCTGCCGGCTGTCGTAGAGGTACTCCGGTCCGATGAAGCCGACCACTGTGTTCACCATGAAGGGCTTGTATCTCCTGGCGAAACCGTAGGTTCGCGCCTCCAGGGTCACCTGGTCCGCGCCGAAGTGCGCGTCCGACGAAAGCTCCGCCCCCTGCCCCGTCTCGAAGTACATGTAGTTCGGGCCGCTCCCCGTCCCCTGCTTGTCCGCCAGGTCGTTCGCCTCCGCTATAAGGTCGGCCGAGATGGCGAAAGCCTCGTTGCACTTCTGCGTGCCGGAGATGCTCTGGAAGACACAGTCCGAGGGCGCACCCCGCCTGATCGCCTCCATCTGGGTCGTGACGTGCGCCAGGGTGCAGATCTGCGTCGGTATCTCGAACCTTTCTTTTATCTCCTGGAAGCGCAAGAGGATCCTCATGATGCTGTCCACCGTGTCGTCGACCGGGTTCAGCCCGATCACCGCGTCGCCGACCCCGTAGGAGAGCCCCTCGTACACCGCCGCCGTCACTCCCTCCACGTCGTCGGTCGGGTGGTTCGGCTGGCAGCGAGCGGCCAATGTCCCCGGAAGGCCGATCGTGGTGTTGCAGTGCGCCTGTACGCGGATCTTGCTCGCCCCGTACACGAGGTCCAGGTTGGTCATCAGCTTCGCCACGCCCGCTATTACCTCGCTGGTCAGGCCCCGGCTTATTCGCTTGATCTGCTCGCCAGAGGTCTCGTTCGACAGGATCCACTCGCGCAGCTCGGCGATCGTCCATCCGGCGGCCTCGGCGTAGATCCTCTCGTTGACGTCGTCCTGGATCACCCGGGTCACTTCGTCCTGATCGTAGGGGATCACAGGATTGTTGCGGAGATCCGCGACCGTGAGATTGGCCAGCACGTGCTTCGCCGCTATCCTCTCCTCCATCGACTCCGCCATTATCCCGGCAAGGCGGTCGCCGGACCTCTCCTCGTTCGCCTTGGCGAGAACCTCCTTGATGTCCTTGAACTGGTACGTTCGGCCAAAGAGCCTGGTCTTGAGGTTCACCGTCATTTCACCTCCAAAAAAGATTCAAACGCCCCCGTGCCGGGTTTCGACCGGCTTCCCGAACATCCTGCCCGTCTTGCAAAGTCTTCGTCGATACTACTTCACTCCAAGCCAGCCTAACATGACGAAAATAACTCTGTCAATCGCAATCTCTGAAACTATAGCGATGCGCTGCCGGCGAGACAGGACCGCAGTTCCGCCTCGACGTCCGAAACTGCTTGACTCCGGCTCTTCTTCAGCAAGGGAGACACTCCGCCAGATTGAAGTGCAAAATTTTTATCGATCGGAGGGTTGACAATTCCGCACGATGGGGATAATATCTCATGGAACCGAAAATCCGCATCGAAAGGGGGTTCCCGCAAAATGACCAATGCGAAGCTGAAGAACTTTGCGACATCGTTCGCATTTGCGATGATGATGATGACTAGCGGTGACCCTCCTGAGGCGGTCGGCGCTTAGTTCAACGTGCGCGCGAGAGCTTCAGCCGGGGGTCTTCGTATACGAAGACCCCCGGCTTTTTTTATACTTTCGAGGAGGCGGTCGGTGTGTGGAAAGAAGGGGAAGGCCTGGTGCTGAAGTTCGGAGGCACATCAGTGTCGAATCCGGAGATGATTCAAGCGGCGGCTCGAAGGACGGCGTCGTTCGCCCGCTCCGGGCGCAAGACCGCTGTCGTGGTCTCCGCGATGGGCGGTTCGACCGACGAGCTTATAGAACTGGCCAGGGCGACCGCGCCCCTTAAGACCGACCGCAGGGAGCTTGACAGGCTTCTGGCCACGGGCGAGCAACAGTCGTCCGCTCTTCTGGCCATGGCTCTCTCGGCCGAGGGGTGCCCGGCCCGATCATTCAGCGGCGACGAGGCCGGATTCATAGCCGAGGGCCCGTGGGGGCAGGGCAGGATTCTGTCTGTGAACCCGGAGAGGGTAGCGGCAGCGACGGCCTTCGGCAACGTGGCCGTGATCTCGGGTTTCCAGGCTTCCACCAGGGAAGGGGAGACGATTACCCTGGGACGCGGCGGGTCCGACCTGTCGGCGATCGCGCTGGCGGGCGCCCTTGGAGCGTCCGAGTGCAGGATATACACCGACGTGGACGGCATCTACTCCGCGGACCCTCGCGTGGTGCCGGGGGCGGTCAAGCTCGACCGGATATGCTGGGACGAGTGCCTGGAGATGTCCTTCTGCGGCGCTTCGGTGCTGCAGGCTCGGGGAATAGAGATGGCGGGCAGGTTGAAGATGCCCGTGTGCGTAGAATCAAGTTCGGAGGAAAGGGAGGGGACGTGGATCGTGGAGAGAAACATCGACGAAGCGGTTTTCATACGCTCGGTGGCGTCGGACGACAATCTGGCGGTGCTCACCGTCGGCGGGGGGAGGGAGGCCGAGCGCATGCTCATGGACGCCCTCTCCAAGGAGGGGATACGCACCACCGCGATAACCGCGGGAGGAAGCGCATCCTTCCACATAGACGGAGCGCGTCTGCACGACGCGATGGAGATCTGCACCCGTCTCGGTGGATGCGACGTGTCCGTCAACGATGCCCTGGCGCGCGTATCGGTCATAGGACCGGGCGCAGGGAACCATCCCAAGGTGTCCGGCGCCATGCTCGGGATCCTCTCGGGGCTGGGGGCGACCGTTCACATGCTGACCTCCTCCGCTCTGTCGGTCACCTGCGTGGTGGACAGGGAGCGCTCGGCCGATGCCGTCCGCGCCCTTCACGAGGAGTTCATAGAGAAGAAAGGGGTATTTCAATGCGCTTAGATTCCACACTTGGCCTTTGCTTCATAGGCTTCGGCAACGTCGGACAGGGGCTCGCACACATCCTTCTCAGGAAGGAGAGAGAGCTCGAGGAGAGGTGGGGGCTGGCCTGCCGCACCGTGGCGGTCGTCACCCGCACAAGGGGAGCGGCCGTGTCGCGCGACGGGCTGAACCTGGAAGAGCTGCTCGCAAAGGCCGAACGAGGGGAGTCCATAGGCGTGGAAAAGATAACCCCGATAGAGGCGGCCCTTCTTCCTCAGACCGACATAGTGCTGGACGTCACCCCGACCGACCTCGAGACGGGCGAGCCCGGACTCTCCGTCACCCGCGCGGCCCTCGGCTCGGGCCGCTCAGTGGTCACGTCGAACAAGGGACCGGTCTCCCTTGCCCTTGCTGAACTGCAGGCGCTGGCCCGCGAACGCGGCGCTCACTTCCGCTTCGAGGGCTCCGTGATGAGCGGCACCCCATCGCTCAACCTCGCGCTCGAGTCGCTGGCCGGATGCGACGTCAGCCAGGTACAGGGCATAGTCAACGGCACGACGAACTACATCCTAACCCGCATGGAGGAGGGATGCGAGTACGAGGACGCACTACAGGAGGCGCAGGAGAAGGGATACGCCGAGGCCGACCCGTCGGGCGACGTCGACGGATGGGACGCAGCCGTGAAGGCGCAGATCCTCGCCTCGGCCGTGTTGGGCGCACCAATCTCGCTGAGCGCGGTGGATCGCACGGGAATATCAGCCATAACCCGCGCAGACGTGGAGGCCGCCGCCGCCCGAGGAAACAGGATAAAGCTGCTGGCCAAGGTATCCCGCACAGCGGGGGGAGTATCCGCCTCCGTCGCCCCCGGCGAAGTGCCCCTGTCACACCCGCTTGCAGGCGTGGGCGGAGCGACCAACGCCCTCACCTTCACCACGGACAACCTGCACGACGTAACCATCATAGGTCCCGGCGCGGGAAGAGAGGAGACCGGACAGGCTCTGCTCACCGACCTCATAGCCATTGCAACAGCCGAGCGAACCACCGGCCGCTTCGCCGTCCAAGCCGGCTGAGCAGAAAAAAAAGACCGACAGGGGGGCCGCAGTGCCGAGATCCCTCGGCGATGAACCCGCCTCGGGATGACAGGCACATGTCGTCCCGAACGAGCGCAGCGAGGAGGGGCTTCGGTTTTGTCATCCCAACCGCAGCCCCTCTTGTCGTCCCGAGTGTTTTTTCTTTGTCATCCCGACGACCGGGCCCCTGCTGTCAACCCGATCGTTTCATTCTGTCATCCCGAGCGAAACGAGGGATCTCGCCTCTCTACTCCCCAAAACCAGGCCCCAAGGAAGAAGAGAGCCGTTCTTTCTCCACCTCTCGTCCTCGTCCCGTAGCATGATGCCTCAAGGCGGTATACGATCCGCTACTGCCGTGCAGTCCGCCCTTCCATAGACCGAAATACACCGATGATGGTAGAATAACCTCACGACTCGCCTGCATTACCTCCCTGGCCGTTGCCGGTATGTGCATAACAGGGGGTTTTGCTTGGCGGAAGAACATAGACGCCTTGATATGTTCAAGGGCTGCACCCCGGTCACGGAGGATATATCCATGGCAAATGAAACAAGTCGCATTCGGGATCCTCTTCACAATGTCATTAAGTTCAAGGATACTGGTATCGAGGCGGTTTTATGGAAGGTAGTCTCAACAGAACCCTTTCAGCGCCTCCGCCGGATTAAACAGCTTGGGTTTTCCGATCTTGTCTATCCTGGGGCCACTCATACCCGTTTTATGCATAGTCTTGGTGCATACCACATAGCAAAACGTCTATTGAACCAAATTGAAAATAAAATGCCTTGCAATGAATTTGACATTTATAAGAGGGACACGGCCTTGGCCGCAGCTCTTTTACACGATATAGGGCATGGCCCTTTCAGTCATGCATTCGAGAATGCGGCGAAGAAGGCTGAAATGCATGAAATAACGGATCACGAAAAAATATCTGCTGAAATAATAATGAACACGAAAATATCGGGCATATTAAACGGCTATAGTCAGGACTCCGGTTTTGCCGAAAAGGTCGCCGACCTTTTAAAATCAGAGAGTGGCGATATTTACAGCGCGGTGGTCTCAAGCCAGTTTGATGCTGATCGCTTGGATTACATGCAGAGAGACAGGCTTTTTACCGGGACTCAGTTAGGCATGGTCGATTTTGAGTGGCTTTTTTCGAATTTTGAAATCGGAGAAGAGACGCCGGCAGTTGAAGATCAGGACATCCCCGGGGTCACCGCGATGACACTCGCCATCAACGAAAAAGCTATACTGGCAGCTGAATCGTACGTGCTCAATTTGTTTCATCTATACCCTACTGTGTATTACCATAAAACCACCCGAGGCGCGGAAAAACTGTTCACGGAGCTAATATGCGAGCTATTTAATACGGTGAAAAATGGGGGCTCCAACATTGAAGCGAAGACAGGCCTTGAAAAGAATCACCCTGTCATTCGCTTGATTATCGATGGCAAGGACCTCGTTGAAAGAAGCATTGCACTGGACGACACCGTGATGTGGAGCGCTTTCTCGTCGATGAGGAGCGCCAAAAACAAGTTGATGGCCGATTTTGCCGATCGCCTGCTTTCCAGAAGGCTTTTCAAATGTATAGATGTCCGAGAGTTACTGAAAGCGCGAACGGTAAACGAGAGAGATCATGATAAGGCCCGCCTGTGCGAGAAAACAAGAGAGAGCCTCTTGCGTTTAGAAGACAGCATTACAAAGACGTGTAAAAGTATTGAGGAAAAGGTAGAAGAATGGAATAAGGACAAACGCACTAGCCCTGAAATGATGATTCTATCTGACCTGGGTGATCGAGAGGCTTATGATGCCTATTCCAAAAAGGGTGTATCCGGGCGGATCCGGGTAAAAAAAGGCGAGAGTATTTACGGGCTGCATGAAGTATCCGAGGTTGTTGGAAACATCCCCGTTTACATGTTTTTCCGGTGTTATGTTTCCGATAAAAACGGAAAATCGGCAGAATTTTTACATAAACTTGTCGATTCTTTTGGAGACAAGCTTGCAAGGGAGGTCGAGCAAGATGAAGTGGGAGGATAGAGCGACCGTAGTTGCCGATGTCATTCAAGCCGCTGGAGGGAGAATAATAGGTCGGACCAAGCTCCAGAAAATTATATACCTAATGACAGCCGCTGGTTGGCAAAGCGATTTTTCGTTTCGTTACCACCATTTTGGGCCGTACAGCGAATCTTTGGCCGAAGCAGTCGACGACGCAAGAATACTGGGGATGGTACGCGAGGACGTAAAGTTTACCAATGCAAAGAACCCTTACTCGGTTTTCACCCTGACGGATGGGCAAGAGGCAATGCAAGGTTTCAATGAGAAAATCGGGTGTCTCCTGAAAAAGGCTTCCGATGCCAACGCCGTCGAATTGGAGCTGGCGGCAACCGCCTTGTTTCTTTTTAAGGATGAGGAATACGTGAATCCCTGGGAAGAGACACAGCGAAGAAAGCCTCAAAAGTCAACGGGGGAATATATTAGCAAAGCAAAAGTATTATACGAGGAACTACGCGGTTGCGCTCCGGAAACACTCCCGCAGCTGCTGGATCAAAGCAATAAACAGTCCTGTCAGCACTTGGACTAAGGACCGTTTTTGACCCCTGGGACCCGTTTTTAGTTTGCTTATCCTGAGAAACAACGCGTTTATGACATAGAGGTTTTTCATGTTGCAAAAAACAAAAACAGGCTCCCCGCGAAACTTGGGGAGCCTTGGTATTGCTGGAGCCGGTGTGCGGACTCGAACCGCAGACCTGCGCATTACGAGTGCGCTGCTCTGCCAACTGAGCTACACCGGCTGAGAATTTGGCGGTCCCAACGGGATTCGAACCCGTGTCGCAGCCTTGAAAGGGCTGTGTCCTAGGCCACTGGACGATGGGACCGCTAGACTTGAAGTGGTGAGCCGTGTGGGGGTCGAACCCACGACACCCGGATTAAAAGTCCGGTGCTCTGCCTCTGAGCTAACGGCTCGTTACTTTCTTCGTGCGCAAGTGCTTATTTTACACAAAAAACAGGCACAGTCAAGCCTTGCGACCGTTGACATTATTATATTATATATAGTTTTTGCAGTTCCCGGATTATAAGTCCGGTGATCTTGAAGCGGCTTTTTGAGATCCCTCGTCGCAAGCTCCTCGGGATGACATAAGCAGGCGACAGGCGAAGCGAAGCAAGCCTAGTCGATCGCTTATGCGGAGCGCCACTGTCCGCGAAGCAGACGAGCGAACGGACGATTTTTCCGTTCGTGTCGGTCGCTTGGGCGGCATGTTTCTGGCCGCCTTCCCAGTCCTCGGGACGGCGAGGGGCGAGCCGACCGCTTGGGCGGCACTTACCTGGCCGCTTTACCATCGTCGCTTATCCGTCGGTTATCGTTTTTCTGTAGCCGTTCTTTCTGACGGCTAGATCGCTGAGCAGTTGTTCTCCGGTCCCTATCTGCTCGCGCACTCTCTCCGGGGAGGTCCCGCCGTAGGTCTTCCGCCTCTCCACGGCTTTTTCAAGGGAGAGGATCGCCTGCAGGTCCTCGGACGCGGCGGGTAGCAGCTCTTTCCACTCGTCCGGGGAGAGCTCGAGCAGTCCCTTGCCTCTCTCGATGCACTGTTTGACCAGCTGTCCGGTCATGGCGTGCGCGTCGCGAAAGGGGACACCTTTCGACACCAGGTGTTCGGCGACGTCGGTGGCCAGGGCGAAGCCATCCCTCATACCGCTGAGCGCTCTGTCCTCGTCGATCTCCACGGCGGAGAGAAGCGGCGGCAGGACGGACAGGATCCCGGCGACTGTGTCGAGGGAGGCGAGCAGGCCTCTTTTGTCCTCCTGGAGGTCCCTGTCGTAGGTGGACGGGAGGCCCTTGAGCGTGATCAGCAGATCCAGCAGGCGCCCTATTATCTGTCCCGTTTTACCGCGGATCAGCTCCGGCACGTCGGGGTTCTTCTTCTGGGGCATCATGCTGGATCCGGTGCAGAAGGCATCGGGAAGAAGCAGCCATCCGAACTCCGACGAGGAATAGATCACGAAGTCCTCCGCAAGCCTGCTGCAGTGGACGGCGAAGAGCGCCGCAAACGAGTGGTAGTCGACCATGTAGTCCCTCTGGGAGACTGTGTCCAGGCTGTTTCGGGTCGGCTCCGGGAAGCCGAGCTCCGACGCGGTGAACCAGCGGTCGATCGGGAGGGTGGAGCCTGCGAGCGCGCCGGCCCCCAGCGGGCACTCGTTCAGGGAGTCGAGCGCGAAGAATAGGCGTTCCGAGTCGCGCGAGAAGGCCGTGAAGTGCGCCATCCAGTAGTGTCCCGCCGAGATGGGCTGGGCCTGCTGGAGGTGGGTATAGCCAGGGATTATGACGTCGACGTGCTTTTTGGCGAGCGCCAGCAGTTCCGCAAGCAGTCGCTCCAGCCCTTTGGCCGTGTCCAGCAGGCGATCCCTTAGGAAAAGGCGCATGGTTACGGCTACCTGGTCGTTGCGGCTTCTGCCGGTGTGCAGCTTGGCGCCAAGCGGGCCCAGAAGCTCGATAAGGCGGCTTTCGACGTTCATGTGGACGTCCTCGAGGTCGGGGTCGGGGACGAAGGTACCGTCCGCTATCTCGTCTCTTATGCGCGAGAGTCCTTCGATTATCAGCTCGACCTCGTCGGAGTCGAGCACTCCGATCTTTCCCAGCATCCTGGCGTGGGCTTTGCTGCCCTCGATATCCCACCGAGCAAGGCCCCAGTCGAGGTCGAGGGACTGGGTGAAGTCGCGCACCACCAAGGCTGTGTCCCCGGAAAAACGCCCCTTCCACATCTCAATCTCTCCTTTATAGAAGAATTATTGACAGCCCCACTTGGACGGAGCTTCGCACTCGAGGGGGCGTACCATCCGTTCGAGCAGCTCTTCCGCCGGATGGAAACCGACCGCGAGCCAGTAGGCCACCTGGAGGTGCAGGCATTTGGCCCCTCCGCCTCCCTGGTATCGTATGCCGCCCACTCCGCCGAGGGAGAGCGATCTCCACTCGCCCTTCCGAAACCGGTGCAAAAAGCGCCTCTCCATGGGTGAGATGGAGAGTATTCGCAGGCGCGCGGCTCTCATGTGGTAGCTTACCCATGACGGCTGATTGCTCTTCACGTCGCGCTCCAGGAGCTCGATCGCTCCCTCGGACTCCAGTCGGCCGCACAGGTGAACCAGCCAAGGACAGGTCAGCCAGAAGGCTGTGGGGAACGGCTTGTTATCTCGAATCGAGCGACAGGTTATCACTGCGGGGTTCCCCCTGGAGCAGCGCACTGCAACTCCGGAGGCGACCGCCGGATCGAAGGCACGGGCTTTCATCCAGCTCGCAAGCATTGCAAGGTCTTTGCTCGAGAGAGGTCGCGAAAAAAAGAGGGGGCGGATGCGCCCCCGGGAGAATCGCTTTTCCTTCATTCTCACCTCGAAGGTCTGCCCCTCTTCTTCGGCGATCTGCCGCTGCTTCGCTTGCTGTTGAGATCCGCGATCTTAGCCTCGCTTGTCTTGAGGTAGTTCGAGAGCTTTTTCTCGAAGCTGTCGAGGTTGTCGTCAAACGACTGCGCCGGCGCCGAGCCTCTGGGCACGTAACCCGACGGAGCGGCCCGGGGGGCGTCCTGCCTCTTCAGGGAGAGGTCTATTCGCCCCTTCTCGTCGATTTTAATCACACGGGCCTGAAGCTCCTGACCAAGGGTCAGCACATCCTCGACTTTTTTTACAAAGCCTTGGGACAGCTCCGATATGTGAATCATCGCTCTCTGGCCATTTTTTATACGCACAAATGCGCCATACGGCATAATCTGCTCCACGACGCAGAAGACCATCTCTCCCGGCGATAGGGGAGAGACTTCGGTTTTTTTTTCGTCCGCCATGCAGTTGTCAACCCTCCACGATTGTTTGGTGAACCGAATGCGGCTACAGGGCCGCAATAAGGAGCAATTGTTGTTCGGGCGAAAACCACCTCCGCAGATCGTCTTCCGGATCGCCTAAACGTCGACCTGTCTCCACTCGAGCCTGCCTCCGGCGCTGAAATTCCTTACCAGCAGCAGGGCACCGACTCTATGCGCTTTTTGAGGATTATACCAGACTATCAGGGTTCCTTTATCCTTATTGAAGATACTTTTTATCATCCCGTCCTCGAAGACCGGGTAGTAAAGCGCAAGGGGCGACTCGCCCGCGCTGGAGAGGCGCCCCCTCCCGTCGTACCACTGCAGTCGATTCCCGACCTCGAAGGGCAGGGAGGCGACCCTTTTCAAGCCTCTCCTGTTTTTGACCGAGAGACGCTTGACACGGCGTATTGCGGCCTTTTCAAATCCCAGGATCTTGCGACCGCCCACCTTGACCTCTCTGTTCAGCGTGACCGGCACGGACTTCACCTGCCTGGTCATGCTGTCGAAGGCACCGTGCGGAAGGCGGAAGCCCTTAGCCTCGATCCTCATCCCGGCCCCGAGGAGTTTCGAGCCGAAGGCCCGCTCCGGCTTCCTAAGCGGGCGAACCTCAAGCTGCCGCGCGACTGTCTGAATATCCACCTTCCTCTCCTCTGTGCGAAGCGAACGGACTTTAGCCTTTCCGAGGAAGAGCCTTGCAAGAAAGGTGCGAATATCCTCAGTCGCCACTTTGCTCCTCGCCCAGCGCAGCCAGGGCCTTGGACATGCGGGAGAACGGCTCCAGGAGGTCCATCGTGGAGGCGGCCTCAACCAGTATCGACGCCACGGCCTTCGCCTCCTCCTCCTTGGATCTGCTCAGCGGCAGCGAGATGCGCAACGGAGCGCTCATCGGGTCGGCCTGAACCAGGTACGACCCGGGGTCGTTCTGTTTTTCCGTGTCCCCCACGGCGTCCATGGGCGCCCTGCTGGTGGGGGCGAGCAATACTGCCTTCGCCCTAGCCGTGCGGGAAAGGGACTCGAGAAGGTCGGCGTCCCTGCAAATCCAGAGAGTCGGCTGCACTTCCACGGCTCCGACTATGTTCTCAAGTATCAGTTCCTCTTTAAGGTAGACGTCCAGCGCTCCCCCGTAAAGAATTTTTTCTATTCGGGAGGGCTTGATCGGGTCGGTGTAACGGAAGTCGGCCGGGATCCCCCGAAAGTCCGTGACCAGAACGGCACCGCGAAACACCCCGCCCGAGCCGTCCACCAGGATGTAGCCCAGGTTTTTTCCTCCGTAGTGAGAAGACAATGCGATGCCCCTCTCCGCTCAGGCGTAAAGGTCGAACTTGCCCGTGTCGGCAAGCGAGGACTCGGGCGCCTGCTTCTTTCCGGACGCTTTCGACCCTCCCGGTTTTCTTCTGCGTCGCCCCTCCCTCTTCTCCTCCTCTTCCTGTCGCTTCTTTCTGGCGATCCCCTCTTTTTCGGCGGAGGGGTCCATCTGTTGCACTGAAAAATCCCTTTGTTCAGCGGCTGCAAGCACCTCTCCCTGTTGCCCGGCCTGCGCGGCTGCGGCGGCCGGGTCGCGCGTCTGCTGCGCAGTGTGCTCGAGGTTCCAGTGAGCCAGCTGCAGGTTGACCGGCGTGACCACGGGCCTCCACTCCTTTCAGTTATATTTCGGGCCGGTCAGTGATCGTACGGCCTGATCCTTATCTCCCCGTCCTCGAAGACGAAGGAGCAGAACATCTGTTTCTCCCTGACGATGTAAGCCATTCCGCGGATGGACACGGTGACGCCCGGATGGCAGACACCCTTGACACGGACGGAGCCCCTGTTCTTGCTGCTCTCCATCTGCTCGTCTATGTCCCGCAACTCCTCGCGCAACGAGTGAAGCTTGTTTTGCATCTGGAACTTGGCCTTTGTCAGGCTTATCATCAGTGCTCTCTTGTTGTCGTCCAGCTGCTCCGTCTCCTCGGCTTTTTTCAGAAAGCCAAGGTTTGCCTCGACCTTGCCCTCCTTGTCCTCTGTCTCCGCGATGATGGCCACGAGCTGCTTCCTGCGCTCGGAGATCTCGGGGAGGACGCCGACGGCGACCTCGGTTTTGGTCCCCATTTCGCTTCCGAGCGTGAGGCATGCCACCTCGAGCCCCGCCTGGATCTTCCCGCCCGCGATCTGGGCCTTGGCCCCTCCCATGACGGTGATCTTCTCTCGGGCAGCAAGGTCGCTGTGAAGCACCGCGTTGGTCACGGTGATATTCCGACCGCTGCGCAACCTAGCCTGGTCTATGAAACCGACCGATATCTCGCCCTCGGCCTCTAGGTTCGCCTTGTTCATCCCCCTCACGCCGCCGCTGATCACGATATTGCCCTTGCTTGAAAGGTGCGCTCCCTCCACTACTCCCCGAATCTCTATGTTTCCCGTGGTGACGATCTCGAAGCCCTCGCGGACGGCTCCGTTCACCACGACCGTTCCTATGAAGTTGATGTTTCCGATGCTGTAATCCACATCGCCATCCACTTGGAAAACCGGGATAACGTTGATCTTGTTGCCCTTCACTACAAGGTTTCCGTCGATCAGGGCGTGAAGCGACAGGCCATCCTCGCTCGCGTAGGTCCCCGCACCCGCCGGAAGGGGACGGTCCTTGCCCGGTTTGCTCTTGATGGGATCGCCCTTCACGGTGACACCCTGGACTCCCTCCGTGGGCGGTTTTTTTACGGCCAGGAGCTGGTCCTTCAGTATGATCGTGACTATTCCGAGGTCCTTCAGATCCACCCTCCCGGACTCGTCCTCCTCCTTGGGCCTCGCGACGGCGGATTCGACCACGTACTCGATCTCGGCGTCCACTCCGTCCACGGAGGGCGTGCCGTATGCGACAGGCACCCAGATGCGGGCGTTCTTCTCGGATATCATGGATTTTATGACACCGGGGTCGATCCCCTCCACGACGCCCTTTTCCCCGAGAAATTGAAGAACTGTCTCAACGGAGGGCCAGGGTAGGTCGGCAAAAGGAGGCTCTATCCACAGCTCGGCTATCAACCCGTCCTGGCTCGTCCTGACGTCGAACCCGGCGGCTTTTTCACGGGAGGGATCTCTGTCGGCGATCCTTCTGGCCTCCTCGGTCCTCTCCTCGACGTATTTCTCCACTGAGACCGAGTCGTAGCCATCGAGGCCCTGAGACTTGAGAAAACCAACCACGTTCGACATAGTAATCTCGGCACCCTCTCCGGCCTTTAGGTACACTCCGTCCTCGCGGACCTCCAGCTGGAAATAATCGATAGACACGAGCATCACCACCCCAAGTGAAAACGGTCATTCACGCAAGACCAGGAAGGCCCTTAGCGAGGCCAACGCCTTGCCGTGTATCTGAGACACTCTTGACTCCGTAACCCCCAATATCCGGCCGATCTCCTTCAGTGTCAAGCCTTCGTAGTAGTACAGGGATACAACCTGTACCTCCCTCTCCGGCAGGGACTTCAGCGCTGCGGTCACCTTCGCCGCCTCGTCCCCCTCCTCGAGGAGGTCGATGGCCGATGCCTTTTCATCGGGTATTATGGCATCGCGGGTCACCTCGCCCTCCTCCAGGGAGAGCACCTCGTCAAGAGAGACGATGTAGCTGCGGCTGGAGAGCTCGAGGGTTTCGCGGTACTCCTTCTCGCTCGCGCCCATGGCCTCCATCACCGCCTCGTCGGAGAGGACTCCCTTCTCCTGGAGGACGGACTCCATGGCCCTGCCGAGCCTCTGCAACTTTTCCCTGCCCGTCCTGGAGATCCAGTCGTACTTGCGCAGCTCGTCAAGTATCGCCCCGCGAATTCGCGGCACGGCGAAGGTTTGGAACGAGAAGCCCTTGGAGATGTCGAAGCGGTTGATCGCATCCAGCAGGCCGAACACTCCGAAGCTTAGCAGATCCTCGTAGTCCAGCCCGGAGGGCGGCGACACAGCCATCCGCGCCGCGACGTACTTCACCAGGGGAAGGTATCTTTTTACCACCCTCTCCCTGTTCTTCTCGTCCGGCGTGGCGATGTATTCCTCCCACAGAGCGGCGTCCGATGTCTTCAGGGCCAAGTCCGCCCGCCCCCTAGCTCCGATAGAGGATGTAGATCAACAGGCCTATCGCGATCGTGAAGACCAATCCGGGCAGGGCCTTTTTCGTCACGGTTTTAAGCCCGGCGCCTGCCTCCTTCATCGTAAAGAGAGGCGCGATCTTCAGTCGCAGGTCGGCGCTCACCCTGGCCAATCCCTCTATCCCCTTGCTTATGAAGAGCTTGATGAGATACTGCCCGCTCGGCAGCCTCTCGACGGAGGTCACCTGGAAGGCCGGGTGTTCGCCGGCCCTTGACAGAATCTTGTCGATGACGCTAGACAGGGCACCGGTCTTTACCACCTCGACGTACAGGTAGTCACCCGAAGAGATCTCCGAGACCGCCTTCCCCTTCACCGGATCGAGGATGGGCTTGCAGTTTATCAGAACCTTGGAGAGGCCGAGGGTCAAAGGCGTTTCGGACTCCGATTCCGTCACCTCAGCCTTCTCCACCTCGCCGAGCCCTCCCATGTCGAGCCGCGTCTTGTTGAACGTCTCGATCGAGAGGTCGAATACTATCTCGCTGTGATAGACCATCAGGAAGGACTTCTCAAGGGCCTCCGTTATGTACTCCTTCTGCGAGGCGGAGGAGTACAGGGTGTTGACGGCGGTGGGGGAAAAGACCTCTTTGATAAGCTGCATGACCTTTGGGAAGAGAGCTCGGTCAGGAGTGTTGCCCATCTTTTGGATGGCGTTTCTGACGGCCTCCCAATCGGCATGAATGTTGAAAGACACCGGCAGCTCCCTGCTGCTGACCCACATGGTGGTGTCGACCAGCTCTCCCGATCTCCCCTCGGCGATCACGCAGGCCGCTCCGCCCACCTCGCCCTTTTTCCGCGTCTCGAAGCGGAGCTTTATGGCTATGTAAGAGGGAGAGAGCGCGTTTATAAGCGACAGCACGTGATTGGGGTCGGCGGAGGTCGACGAGAGAAGGACTCCAAGGGCGTCCCTGGTACAGCCGAACATCGAGCACAGTTCATCCACCGTGTCCGGAGGCAGCGCATCGACCACGGAGGCTGAATTTTCATAAGCCCCGGTCTCCGCGTAGCCAGTAGAAGTCGTTTCTCCGAGGACTTCTTCGACATGCTCGAACTCAGAATCCATACGATCATCTCCCTTCTCCGGTTCGGTCAAATTTCTATCTTCCCCTTCCCAAGCACCTTGACCGTAAGCATCCATGTCGTCGTGGAGAACTCGATCGTTCGTCCCTTGTTGCCTCCGACATCGAATTTGACTATCGATATGCCGGTCCTTTTGAGCAGCAGTTCGGTCTCCTTGGCATTCCTGCTTCCCACTGCGAGGAAGTCGGTTTGTGCGCCGGGCAGGGCGAACATCTGGGACCCTCCGGCGTACTTCGCCTTAAGCCTCGTCCGCAGCGCCCCCTTGGCGCATACCATGTCTATCAGCTTCGGAATGGCGGTATCCGCGAACTTTCCCGGCTTCTCAAGCGCCTTGGCTCCCGCTCCCCTGCTGTCCGGCAGCATTATGTGCGCCATCCCCGCCACTTTGGCGGACTGGTCATATAGAACAAGGCCGATGCACGAGCCCAGCCCCAGGGTTACAAGCACTTCCGGGGCGGAGACGACAATTATATCGGCCATACCCACATGATGGGCCCTATCCATGGATCAAAGCACCTGCAGCTTTCCAAAGAGTATTTCCAACGATCCCGGGTCGGGGAGCAGCACAACCTTGCCCGAGACATCTCTGTCGAGGTCGCTCACCTTGAGCGTGGTATCGACGAGAAAGGCGTATTCCCCCGCCTGACCGAAGATCGACGCCACTACCTCAAGCACCGCGCCCATCATATCGTGGGCGACCCCGGGCACGGAGATGCTATGCGTTCCGCCTATGAGGACGTTGACCGCGTTCAGGAAGGAGCTCAGGATGATATTGCCCACTTCGGTGAGCACGCTGTCCCTCATCTCGTCGGGCAGATCCTCCGGGAGCATGCCTCCCATCTGATGCATGATCAAAAGGTCGACCATCGTCTGGGCGTCCTCCTCGTCCTGGAAGAAGATGAGGCTGCACGGGAAGTCTCCGTCCGAACGGACGAAGACCGCCGCGATCTCCTTCAACGGGTCGCCGTAGTACTCGGCGAGCTCGTAGATGGAGACCAGCTCGGCCTTCGGGACATCCATATCCACCGTGCGGGACAGCATGGCCGACAGCGCCGTCGCGGCGTTGCCGGCGCCGATATTGCCGACCTCTTTCATGGCGTCCAGCTGAATGCTGCTAAAATTTTCAACCTCCATGGAAATGCCGCGTCCTTCCCTATTTGAATTTTTATCTGCCGTGCAGGCCCGCGACGTCCAGGATCAGAGCCACGTTTCCATCTCCAAGTATCGTGGCGCCCGCTATGCCCTTAATCTTCGACATAAAGCGTCCCAGTGACTTGATGACGATATCCTGCTGGCCGATCAGCTCGCTGACGATGAAGCCCACCCTGTTGCGTCCCATCCTGACGACCACCACCGGGAACTCTTCCCTCTGCTCCCGCGAGCAGTTCGGAGTCTGCAGAATCATCGAAAGATCGTACAGCGAGAGCACCTCTCCCCGAAGCAGCGTCGCCGGGGTTCCGTGAACGGTCTTGACGTTCTCCTTTTTCACGAGGATGGTCTCTTCGACGTTCTCCAAGGGAAGGGCGTATGTCTCCTCTCCGACCTTGATCAGAAGCGCGAGGACTATCGCAAGGGTCAGGGGAAGCCTCAGATAGACGTTGGTCCCGGCACCCAGCTCCGTCGAGATGTCAAACTGGCCGCCGAGCGCCTCGACCTTTGTCCTCACGGCGTCCATGCCGACTCCCCTGCCGGACAGATCGGTGACCTCGTCCGCCATGCTGAAGCCCGGCAGAAGGATCAGGTTGACCATCTCGTCGTCGCTCATGGCGGCGGCCTCCTCCTCGGTGACGACGCCGTTCGCCAGCGCCTTCGTCCTCACCTTGGCGGCGTCTATCCCCTTGCCGTCGTCCATCACCTCTATTATGACCCCGCTGCCCTCCTGGTAGGCGGAGATCTTTATTGTGCCCTTGGCGGGCTTGCCCACGGATTTCCTGTCCGCCTTCCTCTCTATTCCGTGGTCGATCGAGTTCCTGATGATGTGGACCATCGGCTCGCCGATCTCGTCGATGACCGTGCGGTCGAGCTCCGTCTCCTGACCCTCCATTATCAGCTGGATCTCCTTGTCAAGAGACTTGGAAAGGTCCCGGACCAGGCGCGGGAAGCGCTCGAATATGAAGGACACAGGGACCATGCGCAGCTTGGTCACAAGCTCCTGGATGTCGCCCGATATACGACCGAGCTGTGACAAGGGCTCGTCGAACTGGCGAAGTTGCGCCTCCTGGACCAGCCTCTCTATCCGGGCGCGCCCGATGACCAGCTCGCCCACCAGGTTCATGAGCTTGTCCAGGTGACCGATGTCGACCCGTACCGTCTGCCCCTGCTTCTTCTGCGCGGGGGTCGGCTTGGCCTTCACGGGCGGTGCCTGTCGCACGGCCCTTTTCTGCGCTGCCGGCCCGGCCTCCACGACCGAGGCCTCTTCCTCCGGCGTCTCGTCAAGCTCGGTCTCTCCCGCAGGCGAGGAGAGTTCCCTTAC
>JAAYLU010000005.1 GCA_012521675.1 Synergistaceae bacterium
GTCAGGGTCCTCGGAGACAGGGCGCGCGAGATACAGAACTTCGTCGCCCAGATAGGCGGCATAGCCGACCAGACAAACCTGCTGGCGCTGAACGCGGCGATCGAGGCCGCGCGGGCCGGAGAGGCCGGACGTGGCTTCGCGGTCGTCGCGGAAGAAGTCCGCAAGCTTGCCGAGGAGAGCAACGAGGCGGCGCAGAAGATTGCCGAACTTGCCTCGATGATCACCAGGGACTTGGAAGGTGTCGTATCCGCTGCCGAAGCCAACGCGAAGGATTCAGTGGAGTCCAGCGACCTCATTGAGGAGACGAGGGAGACGATCGACCTGATGATGGAGGCATTGTCAAAGATCGCTTCGGGCACGCAGGACATGGCCGCCGTCGCGGAGGAGCAGGCAGCCTCCAGCGAGGAGATAGCGAGCGCGGTTCAGAACATAGCCTCGCGAGTGAACGACTCCGCCGAGTCCGCGGACACGGTGAGAGGGCAGATGGCCGAGGTCGGCACGGCGGCGGAGCGGGTCGCGCAGGGATCGGCGCGGATCGCGGGTCTTGCGGTGGAGCTGAACGGCCTTGTGCACGCCTTCAAGATCGATAGAGGCGACGAACACGCCAAGCCGGCCGCGAAGGGGCTGGTACCGGTCAAGGGCAGGTAATACGACTCGGGGTAACAGGGATAAGCGACACGAACGGGAAAAGCGCCCGTTCGGTCGCCTTCTTCGGGGCTGGGGGCGAGCCGCATAAGCGAACGACAAAGATTGCTGTTCCGTTCGAAGCGATACGGTTGCCGCCTAAACTCTTATTTTCTGTCATCCCGAGCGAACGCGAGGGATCTCGGGCGTGCGCTCGAGATCCCTCGCGACTTTGCTCCTCAGAACGACGGTAACCTAAGTAACTTGCTCACCGCTCTATGAGCGCCGGGTGGTCCGTTCTGTCCACTCTGAACCTCTCTGTTATGTTTCTGAGCTCCTCCGCGGCCTCGCTTACCTCTTGCGCCCCGTTGGTGACGTTTTCCATAGCGGACACGGTGTCCTCCATCGACGAGGCCAGGCTGCGGGTGTGCTCGTCCGTGCTCTCCATCACCGTGGCCGTGTCGTCTATCAGGGATATGACCATCTCGGACTTCGCGACCTCCTCGTCGGTCGTCTTTATGATCTTCCCTACGTCCTCTATCGTGCTGTCCACAGCCTTGCGGATGCGCAAAAGGGCCTCGCCGGCCACGTGGGCGACGGAGACGCCCTCCTCGACCCCCTCGCGGCTCTTCTGCATCGAGGAGACGGCAGAGCTAGTGCCCTCCAGGATCTTGCCCACAAGGTCGGCGACCTCCCCGGCGCCCTCCTGGGACTGCTCGGCAAGCTTCCTGACCTCCTCGGCCACCACGGCGAATCCACGCCCGGCCTCGCCGGCCCGAGCGGCCTCTATGGCGGCGTTCAAGGCCAGCAAGTTGGTCTGGTCAGCCAAACCGGTGATGGTGTCGCCCACCACTCCGATCCTCTGAGAGAAGGCGTCGAGCTGCTTCAGCCGCTCCTCTGTCTCGAGGACCGCTTCCTTGACGATCTCCATGACGCGGACGGTCTTTTCGACTGTCTCCCCTCCCTCGGCCGCGGCCTTCGCCATGTCGGAGGAGTTCTTCTCCGCGTTGCCGGCGAGGGCCTGCGCTATCTGGATGAGGCTGCTCATCTCGACCATCATCTTGGAGGAGTCAATTGCGCTCGCCCTTCCATCCTTGGTCTTTATCGCCAGTTGGGCGCTGCCCTCGACTATCTCCTCCGCGGCGCTGGTGACCTCCTCGGCGGAGGCGGCGGCCTGCTGGGAGACGGCGAGCAGGTGCACCGCCTTATCCTTGATCTCTCGAATCATCTCCCGCTGGGAGTCGATCATGTCGGCTATCGAATCGGCCATGTCTCCGAGCTCGTCGCGCGACCTCACGTTGATGTCTTCGCGCGTATGGCTGAGGTCGCCCTCCCCGACGCTCTTCATGAAGCCGCCTATGGTCCATATCGCCCTCGTTATCTTCCTCAGGATCATCCACTGGAGGAGCCATCCCAGCAGCAGGACCGCGCCGCCCAGTAGGGAGACCGTCCTGACCACCGACCATCTTACAGCGTCGACCGACGCAATCGGGACGCCCGCGAAGTATATCCCCACGGGCTTGCCTTCCGCGTCCAAGATGGGCTCGTACGCCGTCACGTAAGGGGCGCCGAGGATGTCCGCATAGCCGTAGTAGGGGGTCCCGCCAAGCACAATCGAAGCCACCGCCGGATCCAGCTTGGTACCGACCGCCCTCTTGCCGTCCTGAATTATCGTGGTCATCAGGCGCGTGTCACCGACGAATATCGTTATCTCGGCACCGAAGAGATCCTTGGTCCTGTCCACGTGCTCGGGGTTTGAGAAGCTGTGACCGGCGGAGAGGACGCCGACAACTTCGCCCGCGTCGTTCTTCACGGGCACGCCGGTGCGTATGGACAGAGGTATGGCGGTTCCAGGCTCGATATAAGTCGCCGTTCTGCCTTTGAGCGCGTCTTTGACGTTCGCCTGGTTGAGGACCGAGTCGCCTTTCTTCTCCGGTTCGTGCAGGCGAGCCAACACCGTCCCATCGGCGTCGGTTATCGTCACGAAGTCGAGTCCGCTCTCTTTCCACAGAGGGGTCAGCTTATTCAGGATGCCCTTGGTGTTCCACGTGACCAACTCCTCGACTATGTCCGACTGCTGGACTATGAGGGCCGTCTGGGCCTCGGTGGCTACGCGCTGCTCGTCTATGATGAACCTCAGCCCCGTCAACGCGTAGTCGGCCTTGGTCACGGCCTCTTTGTCAAGGTGATTTGAGAAAAAGAGGATGGCGATTACAGCTGTCAAGACAACTGGGATCAAAGAGGATACGGCGGAAATTCCTCCGAGCTTCATCATCACGGAGATTCCTGGCGCGCGCTTCTTAATCGAGCTATTCCCTTCAACTGAAAATAACAATATAAATCCCCCTTTTTTTATGCACTCACTCTTACTCGGTATTCTATCACTCTTCTTTCAGAATACAAATGTTTTTGTGTGCAAAAATTGTTGTGCAAGCAACTCTTCTATGACGAATAATACTGCGTTTCGTGTGTTGGTCAAAGCAGTTCTCATCTGCTGTTTTCTATGCTACAATTCTTTGGGATCAGAGTGAATGGGAGGAGAGAACCATAATGATAGCGACACCTATTGCGTTTCTCGCGGGGGAGAAACGGAAGCAGAGGAGCAAGCCCGAGGCTATCAAGGCCATAATCTTCGACCTGGACGGTACGCTAATAGACAGCGAGGAGAATCACTACGAGAGCGACCGGGTGCTGCTTGCGCGAAGGGGTGTTACATTCTCACGAGAGGACAAGAGGGCCTTCATCGGCAGGGGCATTTCCGAGATGGTCAGGCGAATCAAGGCCAACTACGGCCTGGAGAGCGACGTGCAGAGCCTTATCGACGAGAAGAACGCGATCTACAGGTCCCTGGCGCTGAAGTCGACCCGCCTCTACCCTCCCATGAGGGCGGTGCTTGAAGGCTTCAGGGAGAGAAAGCTCCCCATGGCGATTGCAACCGGCTCGAACTCCGGCATCGCAGAAGACATTCTGAAGTCCCTGGGCATACGGGACTTTTTTTCCATGATACTGTCGTCATCCGAGGTCAACAAGGGAAAGCCCGAGCCGGACATCTTTCTAGAGACAGCTCGGCGGATGGGCGTGGAGCCGCAGGCCGTCATGGCTTTCGAGGACACTCGCTTCGGGGTGGAGGCGGCCCTCCGGGCGGGGATGTGCTGCGTGGCCCTGCCGGCGCCGTCCGACGACGGGGACGCCGGTGTGTTCGACCAGGCGGACTGCCTCATCAAGGGAGGCCCGGACGAACTGGACCCCCAGTCCTTCTTCTGGTGGTTCGACACTCTCACCAAGCTTTAGCGGGGCTGCTCACTCCTCCCTCGCCTTCAGCGGCTCTAGCCCCAGCGGCCTGAACACCAGCATGCTGAGAGACAGCACGCACGCCACCAGCAGGAAGGCGGCGAAGTAGCCCTCCTCCGTGTACACGCCCGGCCTTGCGGTCGGGAAGAGGTCTATTATCACACCGCTCAGCCACTGGGAGAGTATCGTGGAGAAGACGGCGATCATGTTCATCGCGCCGAAGACGACTCCCTTCTCTTCCGGAGGCGTCAAGGCCGTCACCCCGGCGAGCACGAAGATGCCGCGAAGGCCGGTGGCCGCACCCAGTGCCAGGGCTGCGACACCCCCCACCCATACCGGGCACGCCAGGTAGACCACCCCCAGCAGGACGAACCAGACGACCGAGTTCAAAGCAATCGTCTTCCGTATCGTGATCGGCAACCTCTCCGGCGTGATGACGATACCACCCGCCAGCAACGGGCCGACCATCATCCCCACACTTATCAAGGAGCTCCAGAAGCGGGCGGACGCGGCCGACACCTTGAAGGCCACCTCGAACCAGACCGCACCCCACAGCCCCTGGAAGACCACCAGCGACGCCGCCGAGGCCGCCCAGAGAGTCATGAGGGCCCTCATCCGCCTGTCTCGGAACACGAAGATCAGAGCTCTTCCGATCCCGGGGACGAGGGACGATAGGGACTTGGACTTGCCCCCGTCTGCGGCTTTTTTCCTCAGAGGGTCCTCCTTCGCCTTCATACCGAGGACGAGTGCCATGACTGAGCTGATCGCGGCGAGCGCCGTGAACACCGGCCCTATGCCGAATCTGTCCACCGCGAAGCCGAGAGGCGCGACCGAGACCATCGCGCCGAGGTTGGAGACCGCGAAGTTTATCCCCGCGTAGAAGGTGTAGCGCTCGTGGGGAAAGGCGAAGGCGATGAACACCAATGTTGCCGAGTACATCGGGGATACGCCGAGCCCGGAGACGAGACGCCAGACCCCCAGGGTGAATGGGGTCCTGACGAGGGTCAGCAGCAGGCACGAGGCCGCGGTGAGTACCAGGCCCCACGCGACGACCCTGACAGGCCCGTGCCGGTCGTGGAGGACGCCCGAGATCGGCTGCATCAGGGCGTAGGAGTAGAAGTGCGCGCTGGATATGAACCCGACCAGCGAGGCGCTGATACCCAGACGCTCCGCCTCCAGCGGCATGATGACCGAGGCCGACACGCGGAAGAAGATCGTCATGAAGAACGACAGGGTCAGGACGAAGTACAGGGGGAAGTTCCGGTCCTTGAACAACGACCAGTAGTTGGCTTTTGACGCGCTCACGCTTTTTTGCTCCTTTGCCATTTCGGTGGACGGAACGCGACAAAGCATATCACACATGCGAGGATAAGAGAACAGGGAACCATTTCGCCCTCCGTGTTTCCTCCTGTTCGCAGCAGACCTCCGCCGCGAGCCCCGCTCTCCCCGGACAAATACACCCAGTTCTATATTTTAGATATTGACATTCCAATCGTATGTCTTTATACTGACATACGAATACAGTATGTATGTATTGTGCACGAAGACATTCGAAGGGAGAGTGCTATCGTGGCGGTCAAGATGACGCGAAGCAACGAGGTCCAGGGCAGCTCCGCCGCCCGTCTACTGGAGATGATCCTTCCCCGGCCCTCCTCCACTTTCTTTATGCGGTGCTCCGGTGCCGAGCCGTCGATACTGGTGGTCGACCGTTCTCTCCCTCCGTCGGAGGGGGCCAGGGTGGTGCTGAGAACGGAGAAGGGACTCAGGGTTGCGACCCTCGGCCCGAAATTCAACCCGTCGACCGTGTGGGGCGTGGTGACATGGATAATTCGCTCCCCAGTCTGAGACCTTGTGGGGGAATGCTGGCCCTGTGCGACTGCAACAACTTCTTCGTCTCGTGCGAGAGGTTGTTCCGGCCGGACCTCGAGGGGCGGCCGGTGGTGGTGCTGTCCAGCAACGACGGGATAGTCATCTCGCGATCCAACGAGGCAAAGTGCATGGGGATAAAGATGGGAGAGGCGTACTTCAAAGTACGGCGATTCTTCGAGAAGCGCAGGGGCGTGGCGTTCTCCAGCAACTTTCAGCTCTACGAGGAGATATCCAACAGGGTGATGGCGGCTCTGCGCGGGCGAACACCCTCGATGGAGGTCTACTCGGTGGACGAGGCCTTTTTGGAGGTTCCGCCGGAAGCGCGCGGACGCGTGGAGGATTGGGGGCGCGAGCTGCGGGCCTCCGTCCTCAGGGAGGCGGGGATACCGATCTCGGTGGGGCTGGCCCCGACCAAGACGGCGGCAAAGCTGGCGGCCGAGCGCGGCAAGAAGCGCCCCGAGACGGGTGGAGTTTTCGTCTTTCCCCCCGGCGGAGAGTGGGACTACTTCCTGCGCGACGTCCCGGTGGAGGACGTCTGGGGGATAGGGCGCAGGTGGAGCGCCTGTCTGCGCAAGCGCGGCGTCTCGACTGCTCTTGATCTGAGAAACGCGCGCGACGACTGGCTGGACAAGCGGCTCGGCGTGCGGGGGCTGCGCACTGCGTGGGAGCTTCGCGGCATAAGATGCTTCTCTATAGAGGAGAAGGAGAAGCCGCAGAAGTCCATACAGTCCTCGCGCACCTTTGCGCACCCGGTCCGCAGCAGGGAGGCCCTGGCCGAGGCGGTGACCGAGTTCACTCTGATAGCCGGAAGACGCCTGCGCTCGCAGGGCTCTCTGGCGGGCAATATCGCCGTGAGCATCTCCACCAGCCGCTTCCGAGCTCCCTTCTACGGCGCATCGGCGGAGGCGCCTATAAGTACGCCGACCGACAGCGACATCGTACTGACAGGGGCCGCGACGGAGGCGATGCTCTCCATATACAGGGACGGGCTGGAGTACGTCAAGGCGCACGTTATGCTGGGGCGGCTATCGCCTGCGAACGCCGTGCAGCTTTCTCTCTTCGACGGAGACGCCGGGCGGGGATCGGCATTGTCGCACGTGTCGGACCGTATCAACACCGCGGTCGGGCACAGGCTGCTGATGCCGGCCCTTCTGCTTGGCGACAAGGAGTGGCGTCCGAGGCGCGACAGTCACTCCGGCGTTCGCCTGGAGGACCTGGACTGTCTGCCGGAGGTACCGGCCGGCTGCTAGCCTGTTGTGCTCCTCCGGGACGTGTGTTAGACTTTTCACGCGATAAATATCAAAGGAGATGACGGATTGACGGACGACACAGGTTCGGCCGGAAAGTGGCTTTTATTTCACAACGATCAGGTGCTGGTTAAGTCCAGGACCCCACTCGTCCTGCCGACGGACGAGGATGTCGCGGAACTCTGCGGTCTGCTCTCTCTGCAGGGCGTCCTTTCGCCGTACAGGGGCGGGTTCTCATGGGGGGAGTACCCGTCGAAGGAGCCTATGCCCGGGGGCTATGAGACAGCGGGGCTGCGCGAGATGTGGGGCCTTGGCGATGAAGCGCTTTTTCAGGCTGCGGGTACGGCCTTCCAGATGATGGACTGGCGGCGCAACTGCCGCTACTGTCCGCGTTGCGCTTCGCAGATGACTCCGACGGACGAGGGGCGGGCCTACGGCTGTCCAAGCTGCAGCTACGTCTCCTACCCGGTGCTCTGCCCCGCTGTGATCGTGGCGGTGGTCCGCGACGGCAAGCTGTTGCTGGCCAGAGGAACGCGCTTCCCCCCCGGAAGATACAGTGTGCTCGCAGGCTTCGTGGAGCCGGGGGAGAGTCTGGAGGAGACGGTGGAGCGCGAGCTATTCGAGGAGGTGGGCATCAGGGTGAAGGATATCAAGTACTTCGGCAGCCAGCCGTGGCCCTTCCCTCACTCGCTGATGCTGGGCTTCACCGCGCAATGGGCCGAGGGAGAGCTGGCCCCGGACGGTGTGGAGATAGCCGACGCCGACTGGTTCACTCCGGAGGACATGCCGGAGATACCACCGTCTATCAGCATATCGCGCAGGCTTATCGACCACTGGCTGTCCGGGGCCCTGTCATGACAATGGCGTCGATTATGATAGAATCGGCTGGAAACAGATAATTACGGAGGTGAGCAGAGAATGGAAAGAAGAGGAATCACGACGATGAAGGGCAACCCGATCACCCTTGTCGGCCCCGGGCTTAAGCCGGGGAACAAAGCGCCGGATTTCCTGGTGCTCGATAAAGACCTTGCGCCGAAGACGCTGATGGACTATGCAGGGAAGACCAAGGTCATCTCCGTCACTCCGTCGCTTGACACGCCGGTGTGCGATCTCCAGATCCACTGGTTCAACGAGGACGCGGCGAAGCAGCCCAAGGACGTGGTGGTGCTGAACATCTCGATGGACCTGCCGTTCGCGATCACCCGATTCTGCGCCACCGGAGGGATCAACAACGCCATCGCACTGTCGGACCACAGGGACGCGTCCTTCGGGACGAACTGGGGCGTGCTGATGAAGGAGCTGCGCCTGCTGGCCCGCTCCATATTCATCGTCGACAAGGAGGACGTAGTGCGCTACATTCAGATCGTCCCGGAGCAGATAGCGGAGCCGGACTACGAGGCGGCGATCGCCGCGCTGAAGGAGCTGTAGCAGGGACTGCCATCCAGAGGTCAGAGTGTGGAGGGGAGGGATCTTCCCCCTCCACCCTCTTCACAGCCCGAAAAGCTTCGCATGGCTTCCAAGGCGCACCAGGGTAAGGGTTTCATCGGATAGGTGGTATAGCAACAACAAATCCGGAGCTATGTGACACTCTCTATGACCTCGCCAGTTCCCCCCGAGAGAATGATCACGATACGACGGATCAAGAGGTTCCCCGATCGCCAGCGCTGAGATGACGCCCAAAAGACGTTCCTTGAGGATTAACCGCGAAGGCCCCTTGCTCTCCCGTTTGAAGTCGCGCTTGAACGCAGCCGTCTGTCTAACGGATCGCATCCAACTCGGCTTTCAGATCGTCCAGCGACAGTTCCTCCGCCGTGCCGGACTCGGCCTCGCGCATTGCCGCCAGGGTCTCTTTCGGCAAAACGAGTCCGAAGGGGATGCCTCCCGTGTTGATGGTCTGCCGGTAGAACAGCCGTATCGCCTCCGTGGGAGTCAAACCGACCTTCCTGAAGATACTCTCCGCCAGCTCCTTGTCTCGGGCGGACAGCCGAACGTTGACGCTGCGGTATCCGTGACGCTTGGTTTTTGTAACTCGTTCACCCATGGAAACACCTCCTGCACGGAGGATGATAACGCCATATGCGTTACAAGTCAAAAGCAGATCCCTCGGCGATGAACCCGCCTCGGGATGACAGCGTAGTTGGCATAACCCGCCTCGGGATTAAGCAGGCGACAGGCGAAGCGCAGCGAGCCTTGTCGATCGCTTATCCCGAGGAGCAAAGCGACGAGGGGCAAGCAGGCGACCGAACGAGCGCCCCTCCCATCATCCCGAGCGAGCGCCCCTCTTGTCATCCCGAGGAGCCGAAGGCGAGGAGGGATCTCGGTTTTCAGCCGTGGGTTTTTACCTGAAGTACGCCGCGGCGGACTCGAACAGAGGGTCTCTGCCGGTGGTCGGCGCGTTCAGGTAGAGCCCCGGAAACATCCGCTCGGAGTGACCCATCCTGCCCATGATCCTGCCGTCCGGAGAGGTCAGCGCCTCGACCGCGAAGTCGGCGCCCGTCGGATTGTGGTCGATCCCCATGCTCGGCTCGCCGGCCTCGTCGCAGTACTGCGCCGCTATCTGCCCGGCCTGCGCCAGTTCGTCGAACAGAGTGCGAGAGCAGACGAACCGCCCCTCGCCGGTCGAGATCGGCAGCGTGTACGACTCGCCGACCCTGTAGCCGGCGAACCACGGGGACAGCTCGGAGGCAACACGCACCGCGACAAGGCGCGACTGGTGACGCCCAATGCGGTTTTTGGCAAGCGCCGGAGCCTCCTCCGAGTCGGAAGAAAACCTCCCCCACGGCAGCAGTCCGCACCTCAGCAGGGCGTGAAAACCATCCCCGATTCCGCCGACAAGCCCGTCTCGATCCAGCAGCTTCGTTACGGACTCCCGCACAGCGGCGCGGTTCAGAAAGGCCGCTATCAGCGCCCCCGGCTCGCCGCCCGCGGACATGCCTCCGGCCAGCATGAGTATCTGCGCCCTTGCGAGCAGGGCGACGAAGTCCTCGGCGGACTTCGCTATATCCTGCGGTGTCTTGTTGCGCACGATCAGAAGTTTGGCCTCGACTCCCGCTCGCTCGAATGCGTCGGCGGTCTCGTCCTCGCAGTGGGTGCCGGGGAATACCGGTATCAGCGCGAGCGGCCACGCAACGGACGGGCCCGTGCGAACCCGGTTCGCCGTCGAGATCGCGATTGGTGCGCACCCGGAATCCTCTGTCGTCGTCGGAAAGACCGAAGAGAGCCGCTGTTCGGCTATGCGCTCGAACTCGTCCACCGAGACCGAGTCCCCGCCCAGTCGAAGCGACGGCTCGCCCGTGGTGCGGCCCAGGGTCGGGCCCTCTTCGCATTGGTCCGTCACCTCGAGTATCAGCGACCCGTAGGAGTCCGAGAAGAGCTCCTCGCACGAGTACGACCCGTCGATATCAATCCCGATGCCGTTCCCCCGCGCCATGTTCATCAGGGCCAGTGCCGCCCCGCCGTAAGAGGGCGCAGCGCACGCCTGCGCCTTTCCCTCCCTGATCAGGCTCGACGCCTGCTCCCAGATGCGCCTCAGCGAATCCGCGGTCGGCAGCCCGTCCGTCCCCGTATCGGGGCGCAGCCAGATCACGCGCCGCCCGGCGCGCTTGAACTCCGGAGACCGCACGAGCTCCCTCTCCCCGGCCGCCACCGCGAACGACACGAGGGTCGGGGGGACGTCCAGCCTCTCGAATGTGCCTGACATAGAGTCCTTGCCGCCGATCGCCGCTATCCCCAGCTCCATCTGCGCGCGATATGCGCCGAGCGCCGCCGCGAACGGCAGCCCCCATCGCCGCGGATCCGCTCCCGGCTTGGGAAAGAACTCCTGCAGGCCGAGGTAGACCCTCTTGGTCGAAGCGCCGGCTGCGACAAGCCTGGCGACCGACTCCACCACGGCCAGGTAGGCGCCGTGGTAGGGGCTCTTCTCGCTGATGAACGGGTTGTATCCGAATGACATGAAGGAGCATGTCTCCGTTCCGCCCGGCACCGGGAGGGAGTGTACCATCGCCTCCGGGGGCGTCGCCCGCCGCCTTCCTCCGAGGGGGAGCAGAAGCGTGCCGGCGCCCGCCGTGCTGTCGAATCGCTCCGTCATGCCCCGCTGCGAGCAGGCGTTCAGGTCGTTCGCCAGGGCGAGCAGCCCCTTCGCGAGACCGCCGGGTGTCTTCAATGGATCGTACTCCGCGCGGGCTATCTCGACCGTCGTGGTCTTCCGAGCGCCGTTCTCGTCCAGGAACGAGCGGGGCAGGTTGACTACGGTGCGCCCGCCCTTGCGCATGACAAGGCGGGGGGAGTCGGTGACCGTGGCTATTGGCGTCGCCTCCAAATTCTCCAGCGCCGCCAGCTGTCTGAAGCGCTCGACGTCCCGGGCCTCCACCACCACGGCCATGCGCTCCTGGGACTCGCTGATGGCGAGCTCCGTGGCGTCCAGCCCGACGTACTTCGTCCTTACCGAGTCGAGGTCGATGTCGAGCCCGTCCGCCAGCTCTCCGACCGCGACGGACACGCCGCCCGCGCCGAAGTCGTTGCACCTCTTGATCAGGAGAGAGACCTCGGGATCGCGGAAGAGCCGCTGAATTTTGCGCTCCTCCGGGGCGTCGCCCTTCTGCACCTGGGCCGCGGCGACGTCGGCGGACTCTCGGGTGTGCTCGACGGACGACCCGGCCGCGCCGCCGATTCCGTCGCGCCCCGTCCGGCCGCCGACCAGCAGCACCACGTCGCCGGGAGCGGGACTCTCTCGCCTCACGTGCGAGGCCTTGGCCGCCGCCAGGACAGCCCCGGCCTCCATCCTCTTTGCGACGTAGCCCGGGTGGTAGATCTCCCTCGCGCAGCCAGTGGGTACTCCTATCTGGTTGCCGTAGCTCGCGAAGCCCTCCGCCGCCCTACGGGCTATGCACCTCCGGGGGAGCTTGCCGGGCAGTGTCTCCTCGAGGGGAGCGGTCGGGTCCGCCGAGCCTGTCACCCTCATCCCCGCGTAGACGTAGGCACGGGCCGAGAGGGGGTCTCGAATCGCCCCGCCCAGGCAGGTGGACGCGCCGCCGAACGGCTCGATCTCCGTGGGGTGGTTGTGCGTCTCGTTCTTGAAGAAGAGCAGCCACTCCTCGGGTCCGTCCTTCGTGCTCGCGGTCACCCTCAGGGTGCAGGCGTTGTTCTCCTCCGTCTCCTCGTACTCCGGAAGCCCGCCGTCGCTCTTCAGACGCTTGGCCGCCAATGTGACTATCTCCATCAGGGTGAGGGGCCTGTCCTCCCTCCCCATGAGCCTGCGCGCGCGCCGAAGCTCCTCCAGCGTCGCGGAGGCGGCGGTGACGTGACAGGCGACATCGGTTATCTCCGTGAGGAAGGTGGTGTGGCGGCAGTGGTCAGACCAGTAGGTGTCGAGCACCCTCAGCTCCGTGATCGAGGGGTCGCGCCTCTCCGAGCGGAAGTGACCGCGGCAGACCAGCAGGTCGTCCAGCCCCAGCGCGAGCCCCTCGCGGGCGATCAGGTCGCTCAGCCCTCTTTCGTTCAACTCGCGGAAGCCCTCCAGCACGGCGGGAAGAGGCGGCTCGGAGCTCTCGCTCCGAAGGGTCGCGGGAAACTCCATCGAGGCGAGCCGCGACTCGACCGGGTTGCACAGGTAACGAATCGCCGCGTCGACGTCCTCCAGCGACAGGTCGCCCTTCAGGACGTACACGAACGCCGTCCGCACGACCGGGCGCTCTCCGCCTGTGCTCATCTGGATGCACTGCTCGGCCGAGTCGGCCCTCTGGTCGAAC
>JAAYLU010000006.1 GCA_012521675.1 Synergistaceae bacterium
GGAAAACCGACCATGACGGTAGTCCTGAGGGCGAAGAGGGGATCCGTGCCCCTGGCAAAGGAAAAGAGGCGACGGATTCGCGCCTCGCCGTCCGGCCGGTTCATTCGGGCCAGAATCTCATCGTCTATGTGTTGTACGGGGATGTCCAGGTAAGAGAGAACTCTCTCGCTTCCGGCCACGTACTCGATCAGCGTCTCATCCACTCCGGATGGATTCAGATAGAGCAGCCGCACTCGGACGTCGCGCGGCAGAGCGTTGTCCAGAGAGTCCAGGAGTTCCAGCAAGCGAGGCGAGCCGTAAAGATCGGTGCCGTAGACTGTGAGGTCCTGCCCCACCAAGCAGATCTCCCTGGCCCCTTCGTTGACCAGCGACAGCGCCTCGCCGAGCAACTCTCGGATGGGCGTGCTGCGAGCTCTTCCTCTTATTGACGGGATTGTACAGAAGGAGCAGAAGGAATCACACCCCTCTCCGACCTTCAGGTATCTCGACCAGGGGGACGATCCCGGCGCTCTCATCCTGCTCCATGTAGCGGGTGGAGTGCCGAAGAAGGACGCGACTGTGCCCCACTCCTCGGAGTCAGCCCACAGATCGACGGTGGGAAGCTCACGCTTGAGCTCGTCGCCATACCTGTTCACAAGACAGCCGACGACGCAGATCCTCTCCAAGCGACCGAGCTCCTTCATGCGTTCGAGGTCGAGGATCACGTCTATATTCTCCTCCACGGCGGGCTGAATAAAGCCGCAGGTGTTTACTATCACGGTGTCCGCCGATTCAATATCCTCCACGATCTCGAGCCCTTGCGCTCGAAGAACTCCGAGCAGCTTCTCGCTGTCCACGGAGTTCTTCGCACATCCCATGGTTAACAGGTGGATCATCAATCGGTCTTTCCGGTCGACCCGTCCGGGTCGTAGTATACCCTCTCAACCCCTCTACCCGGCCTGCCGATGTCCTGGCCGTTCCACCTCACCGTCACCGCTCCTCCACGACCGTAGACGACGTTGTATCTCTGGGTGACCTTGAACTCGGCCGTATCACCCGCTTTCATCGTCCTCTCGTATACGGTCTTGTCGCCCTCGCGAATCCTCACCCAGCAGTCTCCATCTGCCGTTATGACCAGCGACCCCTCTTCCTTCTTCTCCGGCTCGGGCGCTGGCGTCTCCGAGGGAGGCTCGGTGAGGCCGACAAGCTCGGCGGCAGTCGTCAATGGAACATGGGGTTGGGCGGCCTCGCCCTCAGGGGTCTCGTCCTCGACCGCCGCTTTTTCGTCATCCTCGAGAGAGGAGGGAACCTCGGCGTCCTCCGCGCGGTCTGCGATCACGAGCGTATCCTCCTCAACCGGCTCGACGACCGCATGCTTTTCATCCAACAAAACAGGATGATCGTCCTTGCCGTCGAATAGCGAGATACCGCTCTGTTCCCACGAATACCACACGTACCATCCGGATCCTGTGACTATCATCAGCAGAAGCACGAACAGCCAGAGTTTGGACGCAGGTTTGAACCCTTTCGTCGGAGGAGTGCACGAGCCCATTACAAGCTCGTCGCTTCGCTTCTTTTCCATCCCCTCGGACAGCACCGGCAGGAATTCGCTCCACAGCTCCTCCGCGCCGAGGAATTGAAGATAGGTCCGAATAAAACCCCTGACGTAGACTGTGCCGGGGAAACCGCTGTAGTCGCCGTTTTCGATGCCCTGAAGGAAGTTGATCCTGATCTTGGTCCCGTCATGAACGTCCTCAAGGCTGTAGCCCAAGGCCTCTCTTTTAAGCTGAATCTTTTTTCCCGTCTCTCGGAGCAAGTCTTCTCTTTCTTCAGGCACGACCGTCTGCCTCCTTAACAAGAGTTCGAATTTTTCTAAGGGTCTCTGCGGGGTAGGACGTTCCAAACACCGCGCTCCCCATCACCAATACATCGCAACCGGCCTTTGCCGCCATAGCCGCGTTATCCATTCCAATGCCGCCGTCGATCTCGATCAGGTAGTCAAAACCGCCCGCAACCCTCCACCTGGCCAGCTCGGTCACCTTGTCCATGACCGATGGAATGAAAGCCTGCCCGCCGAAACCGGGATTGACCGACATCACGAGCACCAGGTCCACGTAGGGCAGGAGAGGGCGGACAAGCTCCACCGATGTGCCCGGGTTTATAGACACGCCGGCCTTTGCGCCATAGTCCCTTATCCGGGTCAGAGTCCTGTGTATATGATGATCCGCCTCCGCGTGCAGGGTCAAATAATCCGCGCCGGCCTTTAGAAAGTCGTCGAGCAAGGACGACGGACTGTCTATCATAAGGTGGACGTCGAGCAGTTCGTCGGGGAAGCACCTTTTCAAAGATTGAACAAATCCTGCGCCGAAGGTGATATTCGGCACGAAGCTCCCGTCCATAACGTCCACATGAAGCCAGTCGTTTTCACCCTCCAGCGACAGTATGGACGATCGCATATCGAGAAAGTCCGCGGACAGAACGGAGGGCGCCAAC
>JAAYLU010000007.1 GCA_012521675.1 Synergistaceae bacterium
CCTCGAAGCAGACGCCTTTGACGGTCCTTCCGTCGAGGACGTCAAGGCATGGGATGATGCGGCGTCCTTTCACAAACGAGCCTCCTCGAGGGCGGATGATAGAGATATCCTCCCCTCGTAAAGGGTTTTCCCGAGCACGACCCCGGAAAGCCCGGCATTCTTCAGGACCCGAAGGTCGTCGATGGAGGAGACGCCCCCGGCCGCGATTATCTCTATGTCGGGATAGTCGGCCTTCAACCCTCGGTACAGTTCGACGTCAGGTCCGCTTTCCGTGCCATCCTTGTGGACCGCGGTTATTAGGAACAGACGAAACCCGATGATCCTCAGACGCTCTATCAGAGCCTTTGGGGGAATGCCTCCCTTCTCCTTCCACCCGGAGATCACAGTCTCCCCGTCACGGATGTCCACCGCGGGTATCACCTTGTCCCCATAGTAGTCGAAAAGCCTGTCGGCCAGGAAGCGATCCTTGACCAGGATGCTCCCTATGTAGATCCTGTCCGCTCCCGCGGCGAATGCGGCGGCGATGTTCTCCTCCGACCTGAGTCCTCCGCCGTACTGGACCTTCAGCCCCTTCTCCTTTATGCGCTCGATTAGGTGGAGGTGCCGCGGTGCTCCCTCGTCGGCCCCCTGCAGGTCGATCAGGTGAATCCAACTGGAGCCGGCCTCCAGGAAGCCCGCAGCCGTCTCCTCTATCTTGACCGGGTACACGGTCCTTGCCTTGAAATCCCCCCTTTGCAGCCTTACGACCTCTCCTTCGTACAGATCCATGGCGGGAAACACCATCATTTCAATCGCGCCTCCTTTCCTTGGAACGCGGAATCCATCTCGCCCGGAGGTCCGAATTCAGACCAGGGCCCCCTTTGTACTCTGTAGCTCGTCGGCCGGGAAGAGCGCCTGTCTGAACGCTCGTCCAGCGCCCTTGAACAGCGCTTCCGCGAGGTGGTGCGAGTTGTCGCAGGCCAGTGTCCGGGCGTGAAGCGTGATGCGCCCCTCCCTGCATACCGCGCGCCAGAACTCAGGCAACAGCTCAAGGTCGAAATCTCCGCACCTTGGAGACGGGAAACCGCCGTCCCACTCGAACTGCCCCCTGCCGCTGAAATCCACGGCGACAAGGACAAGAGATCCGTCCATCGGCATTGCGCACCAGCCGTACCTTTGAATGACACGTCCCTCCAGCTCGCTAGCGAAGGACCTGCCCATCATGATGCCAATGTCCTCGGTCAGATGGTGGTAATCGACCTCCACGTCCCCGCAGGCGTCTATCACCAGCCCGATCTTCGCGTGGAAGGCGAACAGCTCCAGCATGTGAGCCAAAAAACCGCACTGAAAGTCCAGATCTATCGCGGAATCGTCCAGATCCAGCGCGAGGACCACGGACGTCTCTCTTGTATTCCTCCTGAACTCCATAGGCTGCCTCCTCTCCGACCGCTACGATCGTCAAATACCGACGGCGGGTCTCTCTCTGATGCAGACTTCCTCGATCGCGTCGCTTATCCTGACGATCTCGGCCCTCCTGAGGGTCGCGCTCCTCCTCCCGGCCACCAGCCTCATTGATACCTCGGCTACGAACTCAAACTCCTGCAGTCCGTTGGCTCTCAAAGTACTTCCAGTCTGTACTATGTCGAGGATGCAGTCGCTGAGCCCGAGGCTCGGCGCCAGCTCGATGGAGCCGTTTAGGCATATCACGTCCACCTGCACTCCCTTCCTGGAGAAGTGCGCATCCGCGATGCGGGGGTATTTGGTCGCGACTCTGAGCCCCATCAGCTCCGATCGGTGTCCGCTGAACCTGGGGGCCTGCTGGGCTGGTCCCGCGACTACGATCCTGCACCTGCTCCTGCCCGTGTCGAGTATCTCGACCAGGGGAAGCGAACTCTCCTGCAGGACGTCCCCCCCGGCGAACCCAAGGTCGGCCGCGCCCCGACTGACATAGAGCGGTACGTCCGAGGGCTTGGCGAGTATATAGCGAAAGCCTCCCTCCTCCAGTACCAGCCTGCGTCCCGTCGATGCCAGGCTGGTCGTTGGCAGGCCCGCCGACGCCAGCAGATCGGCGGCCTCCGGGAAGCTCCGCCCCGTTGGAAGTGCGACAGTCAGCAATTATTTTAACTCTCCTTTCCAGAATTTGCACGGTTTAGTCCGATTTTTATCCAGTTCTATCTTCGATCCACTTGAAAGATCGATCCAATATGAACACTTTTTCGCCCGGGCTTGCTCAATGGACGAACTCCTGTCCTCGCTCCAATTCATCTCGATTCTTCCTCCCGCCATCGCCAGGCGTTCGGCCCTTTCGAGGGCCTCGCCCGGTCGAAGGCCGGCGAACCACGCCATGGCGGCAGGGGCTTGAGACTTGAAGCGCGACAGCTCTGCCATACGCTGAAGATCGAGCCCGAAGCCCGTAGCCTGACCATCGATCCCGCATAAAGACAGAAGCCTGTCGTAGCGACCTCCGCCTCCGATCGGCCGACCGCTGCTCTCCGAGTAGACCTCGAAGAGCGGGCCGCTGTAGTATCCGAGCTCGCGCACCAGAGACAGGTCAATCGTGATCCTCTCGCCGTACCCCAGGGACTTCAGAGTGGAGAGGATGCTCCTGAGTGGCAGAAGGGGCTCATCGTTGCCGAGGAGCCTTGATGCCTCGTCCAGAGCCCCTTCGTCCCCCTGCAGATCGGGGATCCTCTCCAGCACGGCCCTCCGGGAGTTAGAGAGTCCGCTATTGCCGACGACCCTGCGGTACTCCACAAGCGACCTCCTGCCGAGTGCCTCGACTAGATGTCTCGAAGTATCATCGTCCAGCCCCCTGGTGGCCCCGGCAAGAAAAGATGCGTCGCCCAGGACCAGGACGCTCCGGCCCAGCCCGATTTCCTCCAGGAAGCGCATCAGCAGAAAGAGCACTTCCGCGTCGGCGCCGGGCCACTCGCCTCCCACCAGCTCCCCGCCGATCTGAAACGACTCGATCGATCCCCCGCTCTGTTCTGCCTGCACGTAGACCCTTTCGGAGTAGCAGATGCGCAGAGGCCTGTCGCCGGGGGAGTGGTGCGACGCCAGGTGCGACACAGCCGCGAGAGTGATGTCCCCTCTCAGGCAGCACGGCTCCCCGAAAGGAGAGGAGAGGGCGACAAGTCTGCGTCGAAAAGGCGAGGGCAGGCGCTCCCAAGCGGACTCCATGAGCTGCATCCCGGACGGCAGAAAAGGCGTGTAGCCCCACCCGCCGAATAGAGAGTGAAAGGCGTTCCTGCACTCCTCCATGGCGAATGCCAGGTCGCCTCCTATATTTGCGCATCCTTTGGGTAGTCTGTTCACACGCCCTCGCTCCTTTCCAACCCTGTTCGCTTTAACCAAATGACATGCTAGCATAGTGTTTCGGCCCTCGGCATGATATCATTCTATTGCGCACGTGTAAAGGTCTCTCGACAGAAGGACGGGAGAGATATACACTTTGTGCGGGAGGCTGTTGCATGGCTAAGAGAGAGGCTGCAAGGTACTTCTGTTCCGTGTGCGGCGCGTCCTCCGCCTCCTGGGCGGGGCGATGCCCTTCGTGCGGAGAGTGGGGTACGCTGGAGAAAGGAGTCGCCGAGGCGTCCGACGGCTCGCGCGCTGCAGGGAGCGTTGTCGCCAGGCGAATCAGGGCGACTGACGCTGTCCCTCGGTCGCGTGTCTCGTCGGGCTTCGACGACTTGGACCGGGTGCTTGGCGGCGGCTTCGTCCCCGGGGGGGTCTACCTCCTGGGGGGGCAGCCCGGCATAGGAAAATCGACCCTGCTTCTGCAGACCTGCGGAAAGATGACCGAGCGGGGCGCCCCTGCGCTCTACATCTCCGGGGAGGAGTCCGAGGCGCAGATAGCGATGCGCGCCAAGCGCCTGGAGGTACTATCGGACGACCTCATCCTGGTCTGCACCGGCGGTATTGCCGGCGCTCTCGAGGCTCTGCCGGGAATGAGCTTCATGGTGGTCGACAGTGTGCAGGCCATGAGCGTGGAGGGGGAGAGCGGCTGGCCGGGGAGCCCCGCGCAGGTGCGAGCCGTGGCGCAGATGTGCATATCCGCGGCGAAAGACCTCGGGATCCCGGCCGTGCTGGTTGGCCACATCACGAAGGAGGGGCGCATAGCGGGCCCCATGCTGCTTGAGCACATGGTGGACGCGGTGCTCTCCTTCTCGGGGGAGGACTACTCCCCCTACAGGATGCTGCGGGCGGTGAAGAACAGGTATGGCAGCACGGAGGAGCTCGGCGTATTCGAGATGAGCGAATCGGGGCTCGCCCCCGTGCAGGACGTGAGCGGGCTCTACTGGAACAGGTCGCCCGAGACCGTCCCCGGAGTTGCGATGACCGTCGCGGTGGAGGGTAGCCTTCCGCTGATCGCGGAGATCCAGTCCTTGGCCGTTGCCACTGCCTTTCCGTATCCCAAGCGCACGGGAAGAGGTGTGGACGTCAACAAGATGCAGCTCTTCTCGGCCGTTTTGGAGAAGCGCTGCGGGGTGGGCTGTTCCCTGTTCGACATATACGTCAACATAGCCGGGGGGCTTCAGCTGAGGGAGCCGGCGGCCGACCTCGCGATCTGTGCGGCGCTGGCATCTTCGGTCCGCGACGAGCCCCTTCCCGCCGACTGCGTCTTTTTAGGAGAAGTTGGACTGGCGGGAGAGGTTCGCCCGGTGGTCAGGCTGGGCCGCAGGCTGCAGGAGGCGGCCAGGCTCGGCTTCAAAAAAGCGGTGATAAGCTCTCGCGAGAGGGAGTCGGGGAGGAAGCCTCCCCTCGAGACGATCCGTGCCTCTACCCTCAAAGAGGCTCTTAAGGCGGTGATTGGATGAGAAAGTATTTCATGCTGGTCGTGCTCCTGCTGCTCGCCTCGGGGCTCGGCGCCTCGCCCGCCCTTTCGGGGGAGAGGGGAGCGGTGTTCACCGCGCCGCTTGAGGGCACGGTCGGAGTGTCGATGGAGGTCTTCGCCGCCGGGGTTTTGGCGCGTGCGGCGGAAGAGGGGGCCGGACTGTTGGTCTTCACCATGGATACGCCGGGTGGCTTGGTAAGCTCGATGAGGGCCATGACCGCGGCGATACTCGACTCCCCCGTCCCTGTGGTTGTCTGGGTGTCCCCGGAGGGTGCGAGGGCGGCGTCGGCGGGCGCCTTCATTCTTCAGGCGGCGCACATCGCGGCGATGGCCCCCGGCACCAACGTCGGGGCGGCCCAACCGGTCATGGCCTCGGGTCAGGACGCCCCCGAGGAGGACATGAAGAAGAAGATAACCAACGATCTTGCCGCGCACATGAGGTCCCTCTCCCAGCTCAGAAGGCGAAACCCGGACCTGGCCGAGCGCATGGTCACGAACAGCGTCTCTCTCACGGCGGAGGAGGCGTTGGCCGGAGGACTGACCGACCTCGTCGCGCCTAGCCTGGAGTCGCTGCTTACCGCGGTGAACGGCAGGAGCGTGCTGATGAAGGGGGAGGAGAGGGTTGTGTCGTTCGACCCGTCCCTCGTAGTGGAGCTCTCCATGTCCCCCCGCGAGAGGGTGCTTCAGTTTATCTCCAGCCCGGACATAGCCTACATGCTGCTGTCGGCCGGTATCCTGATGATAGTGCTGGAGGTGCTGTCGCCGGGTGGCTTCGTGCTTGGTACGGCAGGTGCCGTGATGGTCCTTTTGGGCGCTTTCGGCCTCAGGATGCTGCCCTTCAACTGGGCGGGAGTTGTGCTCCTGGTCGCGGGCATCGGAGTGCTCGTACTGGACCTGATGGTCGGAGGCATGGGCGTCCTAAGCCTGTTCGGACTGGCGTCGCTGGTCACGGGCGGGCTGATCCTGTTCAGAGCACCGGGAGGTGAGCTGTTGAACGTGTCGATGAGCGTAATTGGCGGCATGAGCCTCGCCTTCGGTATCTTCTTCATAGGGGCGCTCTTCCTCGTGGTTCGCTCGCACGGGAGGAGGCCGGTCTCAGGTGTGGAGGGAATGATAGGCAGGAGGGCGGTCGTTGTGGAGGAGCTTGACCCCGACGGGATGGTCAGCTGCCATGGAGAGATGTGGAGGGCGAGGGGCGTCGGAGGCGCTGTCTTCGCAAGGGGAGAGGAAGTAGTCGTGTCGGATATGGAAGGGTTCACGCTGCTGGTTCGTGATTCCGCCCGGGAAGGAACGCCAGAAGCGTATATCGAGTCTGTCAAGGAGGTTTGATCGACATGTTTGACCTTTTGGATCTGCTGTTCAGCCTGGGGACGTCGTTCGGGTTTCTGCTTATCCTGGTTTTCCTCCTTACGTCCGCGATCAAGATCGTCCCCGAGTATCAGCGACTGGTGGTCTTCAGGCTCGGGCGCCTGGTCGGCGCCAAGGGGCCGGGAATGGTGCTGGTGATACCCGTCATCGACAGGATCGTCAGGGTGGACATGCGCGTTGTCACTCTGGACGTGCCGGTGCAGGAGGTAATAACCAGGGACAACGTGCCGATAAAGGTGAACGCAGTGGTCTACTTCCGCGTGATGGACCCGTCCTTCTCGGTCGTCGAGGTGGAGAACCACGTCCTCGCCACCAGCCTCCTGTCGCAGACGACTCTGCGCTCGGTCATAGGCTCGGTGGACCTGGACGAGGTTCTGTCGTCGAGGGAGAAGATCAACAGCGAGCTTCAGAAGATAATCGACGAGAGGACCGACTCGTGGGGGATCAAGGTCAGCGCGGTCGAGCTGAAGGAGCTTGAGCTGCCCGAGAGCATGAAGCGCGCGATGGCCAAGCAGGCGGAGGCCGAACGCGAACGCCGGGCGAAGATAATAAACGCCGAGGGAGAGCTCCAGGCCGCGGAGAAGCTGAGCGAGGCGGCCACGCAGATGGAGAGGTCGCCGATAACGCTGCAGCTTCGCTACCTGCAGACGATGCGGGAGGTGAGCGTGGCGGACAAGGCGACCACAACAATCTTCCCGCTGCCGCTGGACCTGGTGAGGCCCTTTATTGACCTCTTTGCCGGCCGGGAGAAGAAAGACTGATACAAGTAATAATCGCAGGATTCGAGGAGGAAGGTACATGGGCTACGATTTTCGATCCATCGAGCTGAAATGGCAGAAGAAGTGGGAGGGCGAGGGCACATTCAACGCGGACGCCGATCCGGGACGGGAGAAGTTCTACTGTCTGGAGATGTTCCCCTACCCGAGCGGCGCGCTCCACATGGGGCACCTTCGGAACTACTCGATAGGGGACATGCTTACGCGTTTCTTGTGGAAACGCGGCCTGAACGTGCTTCACCCCATCGGCTTCGACGCCTTCGGCATGCCTGCCGAAAATGCGGCCATAAAGAGCAAGACCCCCGCGCACAAGTGGACGTGGGACAATATCGAATACATGACCGAGCAGCTCAAGAGGATGGGGTGCAGCTACGACTGGCGGCGCAGGATCGAGACTTGCAACCCTGACTACTACAGGTGGACCCAGTGGATCTTCCTCCAGTTTCTGAAGAAAGGACTGGCCTACAGGAGGAATGCCCCCGTCAACTGGTGCGAGAGCTGCGGTACAGTACTGGCCAACGAGCAGGTGATAAACGACGGTCGGTGCTGGAGGTGTGACTCGCTGGTCGAGAAGCGGAACCTAGAGCAGTGGTTCCTCAAGATAACAGATTACGCTCTGGAGCTCCTGGACGACCTCGACAACCTGCCCGGCTGGCCGGAGAAGGTCAAGACAATGCAGCGCAACTGGATAGGCCGGTCGGAGGGGGCCCGTCTCTCCTTCACCGAGAGGACGACAGGAACCGTGATCGAGACCTTCACCACTCGCTTCGACACGATCTTCGGCGTGACCTTCCTCGCTCTCGCGCCGGAGCACCCGTTCGTCGAGAGGATGTGCGAGGTCTCCCCCAAGGCGGATGAGATCAGGGCGTTCGTCCGGAGCTGCGCCGCCCAGAGCGCGATAGAGAGGATGGCGGTCGGGGGAGAGAAGGAGGGGCTCTTCACCGGCTTCAATGCGGTCAACCCGGCGACCGGCGAGGAGGTCCCGATCCTGATCGCAAACTACATCCTGATGGACTACGGTACCGGGGCAATAATGGGCGTGCCTGCGCATGACCAGAGGGACTTCGAGTTTGCGCGAAAGTATGGCATCCCGGTGAAGGTCGTGATACAGCCTTTGGACGAGACTCTCGACGGGGATTCGATGGAGGTCGCCTTCGAGGACGACGGCCTGACCTGCAACTCCGGGGAGTTCGACGGCATGCCCACCGCAGAGGCGATCCCCGCCATGATTGACTGGGGTGTGGAGCACGGTTATTGCGAGAAAGAGGTGAACTTCCGACTTCGCGACTGGCTGATATCGCGCCAGAGGTACTGGGGTGCGCCCATCCCGGTCGTCCACTGCGATTACTGCGGCACGGTCCCCGTGCCGGAGGAGGATCTTCCCGTGCTTCTGCCAACTGAGGTGAAGCTGACCGAGAGCGGCAGGTCGCCCCTTGCGGACGATCCCGACTGGCTCTCCGTCCCCTGTCCCAAGTGCGGCAAGCCGGGCCGACGCGAGGCGGACACCATGGATACCTTCATCTGCTCTTCCTGGTACTTCTTCCGCTACTGCTCGGCCCGCGACGACACATCGGTCTTCAACACGGACGAGGCCAACTACTGGATGCCGGTCGACCAGTACATAGGCGGCATAGAGCACGCGTGCCTCCACCTGATCTACGCCCGCTTCTTCACCAAGTTCTTCGCGGACCTGGGGCTGTCCCGCGCGCGCGAGCCCTTCACCAACCTGCTGACCCAGGGCATGGTCATCAAGGATGGGGCCAAGATGTCCAAGTCGCTGGGCAACGTAGTGGACCCCAACGATATAATCAAGGTCCACGGCGCGGACACGGCGAGGCTCTTCATACTGTTCGCCGCCCCGCCCGCCAACGACCTCGACTGGAGCGAGCACGGGGTGGAGGGGGCGCATCGCTTCCTCAACCGGGTGTGGCGGCTGGTGGAGGAGAACCTTCCTCTGTTGAAGGCCGAATGCGCAGGGATCCCGATGAGCGCACTCGAGGACAGAAACCTTCGGGATATGAAGAGAAAGATCCACAGCACGATTCAGACCGTGACCCAGGATATTTCCGGCGAGAAGCAGTTCAACACCGCTGTAGCCCGGCTGATGGAGCTGCTTAACGCCCTGTTGGCCTTCGAGCGCGAGGGGGAGGCGGAGAGGTCGCTTTTCCGCGAGGGAGTGGAGACTCTGCTCGCATGTCTGAACCCGTTCTGCCCTCACATCACGGAGGAACTCTGGGAGATGACGGGGCACGATGAACCGCTGGCGATGTCCCCTTGGCCCGAGGCGGACGAGGATGCGCTGGAGATGGACTCGGTGACGGTGGTCGTCCAGATAAACGGCAAGCTGCGCGAGAGGACGGAGCTCCCGTCGGGATTGTCGAAGGAGGAGCTGCAGGAGAGGGTACTCGCCCTTCCGTCCGTCGTCAGGAGGCTTGAGGGGAAGCAGATTCTGCGCACCGTGGCCGTGCCGGACAGGCTTGTTAACATAGTGGTGAGGAATTAGTGCCCCATCTGAGGGTCATATCGTCAGGCGGCGCCTCCAGCAGAAGGCTTCTGGCCTCCGAGCTGGAGGCGCTCAAGAAAAAGGGACGGGCCCATGCGAGCACTCGCGAAGGTGGCGATTGGCACGAGATAATCTCCGCGGGGCAGACCATGGGGCTGTTCGAGGAGAGGCGGGTCACTGTGGTCGAGTCCGCCGAGAAGCTCGGCCCCTTCCCGGACGAGCTGATAGCGGGCCTCGAGGACGAGGATGCGGTCGAGGTCCTGCTTCTCGTCTACGAGAAGGATCCGGGAAAGACCTTCCCCCCCGCCGCCAAGAAGAAGATGTCGTTCGTCAAGGGGGAGTCGGTCCCATACTGGTCATCCCAGAGGAAAAGATGGCTGCTGGACATAGCGAGAGGGCAGGGGGCGGTGCTCGATGACGCCGCCGCCGCCCTGTTGGTGGAGCTCCTGGACGATCCGGAGGAGGTGCGTACGGAGCTCGACAAGCTGACCGGCTACGCGGACGGCGCCCGCATAGACGCAGACATGGTAAAGCGCCTCTCCTTCGACGAGGGGAGAAACCTGATGCTCAAGTTCCTCGACTCCTTCTGCCAGGGCAGGGCCTCCGACGTGCTGGCCCTCATGGAGCGGTTCAAGAGGGAGCCCTCCGTTCTGCCGCTTCTCACGGGCCTGTACAACAGGATCAGGCCCGCCTTCTACCTCGGGGCTCTCCCTCCCGCCGCGGCCGCCAGGGCCATGAGGGCCCTCAAGATCAACGATTATCCTATCAGGATGGCGAAGGAGGCTCTTCGGCACTACTCGCCAAGCGCCCTGTCCGAGCTCGCCTTCGGACTAGTCGCCCTATCGTGGAGGGAGAAGTCGACCCTCGCGGAGGGATGGCCGGGCTTCGAGGTCCTCGTGTTGAAATGCATGGGCGAAGCGGGAAGCGGGGGATAGGACAAAAAAAAGCTGAACGTTTTGCTCGTTCAGCTGGGTTCCTGGTCTGTCAAAGGGTGTTCCTATTCGGGTTGCTCCACAGCGGAGAGCCCTTTGACCTTCTTGGTGATCATGGATTTTCTTCGCGCCGCCGTGTTTCTGTGCATTACTCCCTTCACGACAGCCTTGTCGATAACGCTCTGGGCGACTGCAAGTTGCGTCAGGGCAAGAGCCTCGTCTCCGCCTTCGACCGCTTTCAGGACTTTTTTAACGGCGTTCTTGCAACGAGTCTTCCAGAACCGATTGTAAAGCCTGTTCCTTTCGTTTGTCCTCATTCGTTTGATCGCTGATTTCGTATTCGGCATGTTGTTCACCTCCTCCCGACACAACCGCGCCATTTTAGCACGGTTTAGGATGCTTATGCAAGAGAGAGCCGGGCGAAATTTTTAGCCTTCCCGGTCTCCGCATCGCAGGGCTCGATTCCGATCTACGCTGGCGATGGTCGGAATAGCAGTGTTTTTGGTGTATTATATTGCGACGCTTGGCAGGATATATGAGAATAGGAGAGAAAAGTGTGAAAAAAAGGCCTGTGATCGATAAGAATGAACTATACAGCCTGCTGCTGGACTTTGTGAGGATTCCAAGCGTGTCTCCGTCGATGGAATTCGAGAACAAGGCGGCCCGGTTTATATACGACAGGCTGGCGCGCTTGCCCTATTTCAGGGAACATCCGGAGGACCTCCGGCTTCTCCCGCTCGAGGACGATCCTTATGAAAGGCACTTTCTCGCCGCCATGGTGCGAAGCCGAAACACGACGGGGAACACGGTGCTCCTGGGAGGACATTTCGACGTCGTGACCGTGGCTTCCTGTGGCGATCTTGCCCATTTCGCCTTCGATCCGGAGGAATACACCGCTCGTCTTGACGCCGATTCCCTTCTGGAAGGGGCAGCGCGGGATCTGGGGAGCGGAGAATGGCTTTTCGGACGTGGCGTGGCCGATATGAAAAGCGGCCTCGCGGCGGGGATCGCCCTCCTGGAAGGAGCGGCGGCGAGCGCCGAGTGGCTTTACTCCAATATCATGCTGATCGCCGTTCCCGACGAGGAGGTGAACTCGACCGGGATGCTCTCGGCAGCTCAGCACCTGGCACGTCTGCAGAGAGACGAAGGGCTGAGATATCTCGGCTTCATAGAGCTGGAACCGACATTTGCCCCGGGAGACGGCGGGGGGCCCGCCATATATCTCGGCACCATCGGGAAGATAAACACCTTCTTCTTCTGCGCCGGGAAGGAGACGCACGTCGGGGAGTATTACGAGGGCTTCGGGGCCTCGCAGGTCCTGTCCCGGATCAACCTTGAGCTTGAAGGAAACCCTCGCTATTCGGATACCTTCGAAGGCGTCATTTATCCCCCCTTCGGCTGCATGCGCCAGTCCGACCTCAGGGATGAGTACTCGGCTACGATCATGTCTCGCGGTTTCTCCTTCTACGGATATTTGACGTCCACTAAACTCCCGGTCGAGATTTTGGAGGAGATAAAAGACGTGGCGAAACGGGCCGTGGCGGACAGCGTTTCTTCACTGGATCGGAATGCGACGGAGTTCGCGCGGTCGAGCGGACGTGAGACGGATTTTCAAAGGTGGAAACCTACCGTCGTCTCATTCCGGGAGCTCGAGGAGACGGTCAGGCAAAAGTTGGGAGGGGAGTTCGACTCGCTGGTCGAGGACACCCTTGCCGCAACGGCCTCCACGGACGATACAAGGATGAAGGCGATAAGGCTCGTCGAAAGATTGTTCGAGGCGGGTGGGCTGAGGCCACCTCTGGTGGTTGTCGGATTCCTGCCTCCGTGGTACCCTCACAGGGCCAATTACAATCTCACCGACGCAGAGCGCGATATGGTGCGTATATCCGGGGAAATCGCGGCCGAGGCTCGTGAGCGGCACGGTATCCAGCTTGAAATCCGCCCGTTTTTCGAGGGCGTCTCGGATCTGAGCTACTGCGGTTTCCAAGGAGATGCCAAGGAGATGGAGGCGTTCGCCCGAAACATGCCGGGTTGGAGAAGGCTTTACAGTTTGCCGACCGAGGCGTTGGGGGAACTGGATATCCCGATCCTTAACTTCGGGCCCGTGGGCAGGGATGCCCATAAAAATACAGAGAGGCTTCACTTGCCCTTCTACCTGGACGTCTACCCGAAGCTGCTGTGCAGTGCGGTGGCAAAGGTGTCGGAGCGGGGCGGTCTCTGACTTAAGCGGGCCGGATACGTGTGCGCCGGCCGGAAATAGGGGGCAGGCTCTATGTTGGTTCCGTCGATGGACTCCGTTTTTGGCCCGGACGGCGTACTCAAGGGAAGATTTCCAGGTTTTGAATACAGAGAGGAGCAGGCCGAGCTGGCAGAGGCGGTCGGCGAGGCTCTGTCCACGGATGAGTCATTCATCCTGGCGGCCGAGGCACCTCCGGGGGTAGGCAAGACCTTCGCCCTGCTGGCCCCAGCCATGCTTCGCGCGGCCGCGACCAATGAGACGATCCTCTTCCTCACGGCCAGCATCCCCCTGCAGGAGCAGCTGATAATAAAGGACCTGCCTCGCCTCAACTCTCTGCTGGGGCTGAGCCTGCCCTTCGGCCTTTTAAAGGGCAAGGGCAACTACGCCTGCCTCTCCAGGGCCGAGGAGGTCTATGAAGGAGAGGACGGACGCCAGGGGTACCTTTCACAAGGCGACGGAGGGCTGGCCTCGATGGAGATCGCGGAATGGTTGAGCAGAACCGTCACAGGCGATCTCTCGGAATTGCCCCTTTCTCCCGATTCTCCGGCCGTGAGCAGGATTGCCGCCTTTCCACGCATGTGCAGGGGGTTTCGGTGCCCCAGGCGAGGTGAGTGCTTCGTGCAGAGGGTCCTGAAGGCGGCGAAGGACTGGCGGGTCGTAGTGGCGAACTACCATCTCTTCTTCTCTTACCTCCTCGCCGCCGGGAAGCCCTTCCCCGTGCATTACGACATCCTGATATGCGACGAGGCCCATCGTCTGAGCGAGGCGGGACGCTCGTCCATGACCGTATCGGCCTCGGACGACGATATGGCGCGGCTGCTGCGCGCCCGTTCTTTCACGGAGGCATTGGCGGATATCGAGAAGGGGGGAAGGGATATCGCTCCGGCCCTCTCTCTCTCCACGGAGATAAGGGAGGAGTCCGCCCGTTTCTTCGAGCTGCTCGACGCTCTTCTGCCCGGAAGGAAGGAGATAATAACCGCACGCAACGAGGAGCTGCTCCAGGGACAGAGGATCCTATCGGGGAAGGTGGCGGACCTTCTGGCCTTTCTCGAACCCTTCCTGACGGGCGATGAAGTCCTGGATGGCGTGGACGACGGTGGACAGCCGGCATGGCTCGAGGAGTGCAGAAGGGCGAAGAGGAGCCTCGCCTGGTGCACGGAGGTGACCGAGTACCCGTCCTGGGCCTACTGGAAGAGTGATAGATCGCTTCACAGTTCGCCCGTATCCCCGGGGGAGGAGCTGTCGGCCGCGCTCTTATCGTCCCCCGCGAAAAAGATGATCTTTATCTCCGCGACCTTGACGATAGGGGAGAGGCTCGACTACTGGAGCAGGGAGACGGGGATAGTTCCCGACAGGCTGTTCGTCTGCGGGTCGCCCTTCGAACTGGCCGAACAGATGGAGATCATAGTCGTCGACACGGGGCTTGACGTCATGAACCCCGCCTACGACGGTACCATATGCAGGGTGGTGGAGAAGCTGGTGGAGGCAAACGGCGGCGCCACCTTGGTGTTGCTGGCCTCCCACAGGCTGTTGCGCAAGGTCGCGGGGGTTCTGAAGGGAAAAAAAAGAGGCTACAGGGTGCTTGTCCAGGGAGAGGGGCCCAGGAGCGATCTGCTTGAGGCGTTCAGAGACGATCCGTCGTCGGTGCTGGTGGGCACTGCCTCCTTCCGCGAGGGAGTGGACATCCCCGGAGAGGGGCTGACCCAGGTCATCATCGATAGGATACCCTTCCCGCATCCCGCGGACCCTCTTGTGCAGGCTCGAAACGCCCTTGAAGGCAGGGAGTCGTTCGCTCGCTCTACCCTTCCGGAGGCGAAGATGCTGCTCAGGCAGGCGGCCGGCAGGCTGATAAGAAGCCGGGATGACCGAGGAAAAGTGGCGATCCTGGACGGCAGGGTTCTGAGCAAGACCGAGTGGAGGATCCCGGCGGCTCTTCCGAAGGTTAAATATCGGCGGCTGGTCGTATCCTCTTGAAGAGTTTGTAACCGGAGAGAGGGCACACTGGGGACGACGACCGGAGCCGCCGGTGTCCTCCGTGCCCCAGTCGCGGGACAGCCGCGGATACGACTGATTGGGATGAAAATCCTGTTGCCCGCGACGAGGGTGTGTGATATAGTATCGAAGCTGAAAAAACGCCGTCCAAGACGGCTTGCTTTTATCGTTGTCAGGAGGTGTCGTCGTTGAAACGTACGTTCCAGCCGCATAACAGGCCGAGAAAAAGGAAGATGGGTTTTCTCGCCAGATCGAGTTCGCCCGCGGGCCGTCGCATACTCCGGAACCGCAGGAGAAAGGGCCGCTCCAGACTGGCCGTGTAGCCTTTGAGGTTCTTCTTCCCTCAGTCTTCTCGCCTGAAAAGAGGGTGGGAGTTCGACGTTGTCATCCGCACCGGTGGTCTGCTGAGAGGCGAACTGGTGCGGTTGTCGTTTGTGAAAGGCGTGGAGGGCAAAATCAGAGTGGGCATGGCTGTGGGAAAGAGGCAGGGAAAGTCTCACGAGAGGAACAGAGGGCGAAGGATGCTCAGGGAGGCCTTTCGCAGGCTGTTGCCTTGGATGCGCGACGACGTGTGGATCGTGGCTCGCCTGAGCCGTGCGGGCATGAAATCCGGGGCCAGGGAGATCTACGAGGAGCTGTCAAGGCTTCTGGCAAAGGGCGGATTTATGCTTCCTGAATGGCCGGGTCCGAACTGGGACGATCCCTCGAAAGGCGTGGCGGAGCAATGACGCCGGCCTCGTGGACCGGAGTGAAGCTCATCAGGGGCTACCAGCTTTTTATCTCCCCCCTGCTAGGACATAACTGCAGGTTTCATCCGACGTGTTCGCAGTACGCGATCGACGCCCTGACCATGCATGGCTTCTTCAAGGGCTCGTATTACGCCCTTATAAGGCTTTTCAAGTGCGCCCCATGGCACCCCGGAGGATACGACCCAGTACCGCCGGTGCCTGAAGATTCGGGGCTTAATCGTACGAGGACGGTGATTTAAGGTGGGTGCTATTTGGAAGTTGGGTGGAGACCTTATGATGAGGCTGATGGAGTTCGTTCACGGCTTCACCGGGTCTTGGGGATTTGCGATAATTGTCCTCACTCTGATCGTTCGGTTGCTTCTGCATCCTCTGACGAGAAAGCAGATGGACAGCATGCAGAAGATGCAGAAGTTGCAGCCCCGTATCAAGATGCTGCAGGAGAAGTACAAGGACGACAAGGAGGCCCTTAACAGGGAGATGATGGCGCTCTACAAGGAGAACAAGGTCAACCCGGCCGCGGGATGCCTTCCTCTGCTGGTGCAGCTGCCGGTCTTCATTCTGCTGTACCGGGTGCTTACAAACTACGATTTTTCCGGAGTCTCCTTCCTGTGGATACAGCTTGACGGCTCGGTACTTACCACCCTGGCCGAGGCGCTCAAGATGACGGTCGAGAAGGAGCAGCTAGGCATAATCGCCGTCATCTACGGGATAATGGCAAATCCCTACGCCCTGATCAACATCGGGGTCTATCTGCCGAACCTCCTTCTGCTTCTCGCAATAGGCTTCCTCACATGGTATCAGCAACAGCTCACCTCCAGCGGCAACCCGCAGATGTCCACGATGAACTGGTTCATGCCGCTCTTCCTGACATTCATCTGCCTCAGCCTGCCCGGCGGCGTGCTTCTTTACTGGGGAGTCTCGTCGCTTCTGGGAGTGTTGCAACAGCTGAGCACCGCGAGACGGACCAAGTTGGAGATGCAGCAGAAGCCCACCCTGCTCAGGGACAAACCGACCAAGAGCGGAGACTAGCCCGCGCAGCTTGGAGACCGAGAGAGGTTCGATAGGCACCGGAGTCCTCGTTGAGTCCGCAAGTCAGTGTCTTTTGGGAAATGGAAGGAGGATTATAGTGACCGAAAATATTCTTGTTCTGGACGTGGCCTCCGTCGAGGAGGCCAGAAGGAGCGCGGCCGAGACTTGGGAGCTCGATCTGGAGGATGTGACAGTAAAAGTCCTTGAGGAGGAGAAGAGCTTCTTTGGCCTTCTTGGCCGGAAACTCAGGGTCGAAGCCCGTCCTCTCGCCCCCCTTCAGCTCTTGAAGGGAAGAGGAGTTGTAGACAACCTGCTTGAGTTGATGAATCTGCACGTGACCTCCGAGATAGCGGAGGACGGCAGGATCAATCTCTCCGGCCCCGACGCCGGGATAGTAATTGGAAAGCACGGCGAGACCCTGAAGGCCACGGAGTACCTGCTGAACCTGATCGCAAGGGACGTCGGGGAAGGCCGCAGGATAGTGCTCGACAGCGATGGATACAGGGAGAGACGCGAGCAGAGCCTTCAGCGCCTGGCCCTCGCCGCGGCGCGCAAGTGCGCCGACAGGGGAAGGCCCGCCCACCTAGAGCCGATGACCAGCTGGGAGAGAAGGATAGTGCACCTCGCGCTCAAGGATAATCCCGATGTGGAGACAAGGTCCGTCGGAGAGCCTCCCTCGCGCAAAGTGGTGGTGTATCCGCTTCGCAGAGGTAACTTAAACGGGAGAGCCTACAGAAGGGGCTCCTGATGTACCCCGTCCTGTTCACCATCGGAGACACGCCGGTCCACAGCTACTACCTGCTGTGGACCTTGGCATTGATGATGGCCGTGCTGCTTGTTCGATCGAGGATGACTGGCATGTACGGATTAGTCGATGACGATGCCAGGGCGATAATCATATGGGGGTTCCTGGGAATGCTGCTGGGGGCTAGGATGGGAAGCGTCTACGACTCCTGGGCCATATACCGGGCCGACCTTTGGAGGATACTGAGGGTCTGGGAAGGGGGGCTCTCGGCCATTCCCGCCTTTTTGGGCGCGGCGGCTCTCTCCTTGGTCGCATCCCTGGCACGGGGCGTCTCTTTCTGGAAAGTGGTGGACGCCGCTGCGACGCCCGCGGCCCTGACTGTCGCAGTAGGTCGATGGGGGTGCTTCCTAAACGGCTGTTGCTGGGGAATTGTGACTACATCCCCTCTCGGAGTGCGTTTTATATCGGATTCCCCCGATGTACTGCGGCATCCGACCCAGCTTTACTACTCCTTCGGGGCCCTGGCTATCGCAGGTCTGCTCCAGTGGACGGAGCAGGCCCTCCTGGGGGACGGCGATGCCAGAAGGGTCAAGGGAGCGGTTCTCTGCCCCCTGTTCTCTGTTCTCTACTCGGTTATGCGCCTTTCGATAGACCCCTTCAGAAGTGATTATTACGGTGCCGGAATGCAACTGAACCGGTATATACTCTCGGTCACGGCAGTGGTGGGGGCAGCCTGGCTCGCTCATTCCCTGTTCGCAAAACGTGGCGGAGAGCGAGGTTTATAGAAAATGCGGATTCATCATTAGGTAAAAAAAACGATGTTTTTCCGCCCAAAAAGAATACAATAAAACCATCCAGATTCGGAGGTGGTTTACAGTGCAGTTAAAAAACAAAAATTTAGGGATCATAGGCGTCCCAGTAGCGCTGTTGCTCGTTTTGACGTTTCTGTTGCAGCTGACTTCACTCGCGACGCCCTCCTTCGCCCAGGATCCTTTCACGGACAACCCGGTGGCGAAGATCGCGAAGGAGCTCTCTCCGGCCGTCGTCAACATCGATGTCGAGGCGATGGTCACCCGCTCCATGAGCCCGTTCGGGGACGACCCGATCTTCCGGCAGTTCTTCGGGGAGGAGTTCCGCCGCTTCTCGAGGACCATCCCCATGAAGGGCAGGGGATCCGGGTTCATCGTGTCCAAGGACGGTCACATAATCACGAACAACCACGTCGTGGACGGTGCGGACAAGATCACCGCCACTTTCGCCGACGGCAGGACTTTCGAGGCCAAGGTGCTCGGCAAGGACCCGACCTTCGACCTGGCGGTGCTCAAGATCGAAGGCAACGACCTGCCCTTCCTCGAACTGGCTGACTCCGACAAGACCGAGGTGGGCGAGTGGGTGGTCGCCATCGGCAATCCCTTCGGGCTCGAGCACACGGTGACAGTCGGGGTCATCTCGGCGAAGAACCGCAGCATCCACGCGGGCAACGTCAACTTCGACGGTTTCCTCCAGACAGACGCGGCGATCAATCCGGGCAACAGCGGAGGCCCTCTGCTGAACCTCAGGGGAGAAGTGGTGGGGATCAACACTGCCATAGTACCCTATGCCCAGGGGATAGGTTTCGCGATCCCGGTCAACATGGCCAAGCAGGTGATGAACGACCTCATCGAGTTCGGCAAGGTCCGAAGAGGGTGGCTCGGTGTCACGATTCAGCCCCTGACCAGGGAGTTCGCCGAGGCGTATGGGGTTGACGGGGAGAACGGCGCTGTCGTCAGCGACGTGATGCCCGACTCGCCGGCGGAGAAGGCCGGGTTGCATAGGGGCGACGTCATACTGGAGGTGGACGGGGCAAGCGTCAAGAACCACCAGGAGTTCGTGATGAAGATCCGCCAGATGCTCGCCGGCACCAAGGTGAAGCTGACCGTGGTGCGCCAGAAGAAGACCATCGAGATAGACGCGACACTGGGCGATATGCCCGGCAGCGAGGTTCGCGCCGTCCCGGGGGAGGGAGGAGCCAAGGCGCTCAAGGGGCTTGGAATAGAGGTGAGCTCCGTCACCGACGAGGTGCGCAAGAAGAACGGCCTGAAGAAGGATGAGGGCGTGCTGATCTCCTCGGTCGAGGAGGGCTCGATGGCCCAGAGGGCGGGCATACGTGAGAACGACGTAATACTGGAGATGAACGGACTGAGGCTCTCCGGCCTCTCGGATCTAGACAGGGTGGATGACAAGAGCGGGTCGGCGGTGCTGTTGATCATGAGGGACTCGAGGACGTTCTTCGTCTCGATCAGGACCCGCAAGTAGTCTCCCCTTATTTTGGAAGGCAGATGAGCGGACGCCCCCGTCGCGAGCACGGGGGCGTTTGCTTATTTTCGCGGCAGGTGATAGTATTCGTCTCGACCCTTACTCGGATCTGCGCTCCGGACGCTCTTCTGAGTTTCGGGATTCTTTTCAAGAGGTGAAACAGTATGTTGCAGGGAGAGAAGAAACAGGGAATCATCGAGGAGTACCGGGTTCATTCAACCGATACCGGTTCCCCCGAGGTGCAGGTGGCGATGCTGACGCAGCGTATCCGCGAGTTGACGGAGCATCTCAAGATCCACACGAAGGACTTCCACTCGCGCAGAGGACTGCTGAAGATGGTCGGCAAGAGACGCAGACTGCTGCGATACCTGAAGGGCAAGGATTTCAACCGGTACAAGGTCCTTATCGAGAGGCTCGGTCTGCGCCACTAAAAATGCGATCCCGGGGAGCGAGGACGCGAAGTCCTCGCTCTTTTTTGGTCGATTGTGGTATTCTTACTCCGCATACGAGAAGAGATGAATACCGAGGAGGAAGAAAATTAATGGAGAAGACGTTTTCAGTCGAGATCGGAGGGCGGCCTCTGCAATTTTCCACGGGCAGAGTGGCCAGGCAGGCTAATGGAGCGGTGGTTGCCGCACATGGAGAGACCACGGTCCTGACCACGGCCTGCATCACCGACAAGCCGCGCACAGGGATCGACTTTTTCCCTCTGCTCGTCGATTTCGAGGAGAGATTTTACTCCGCCGGCAAGATACCCGGCGGTTTTATCAAGCGCGAGGGGCGCCCGTCGGAGACGGCGGTGCTGAGCTGCAGGATGGTGGACCGTTCCATCCGGTCGCTATTCGACGAGTCGATGCGTTACGACGTGCACGTGGTTTCGACCGTGCTCTCGGTCGACCAGGTCAACCCTCCCAACGTTCTGGCCATAAACGCGGCATCGGCAGCGCTCAGCATCTCCGACATCCCGTGGGGCGGGCCGGTAGGCGCGGTCAGGATAGGCCGGGTGGGCGACGATTTCGTGATCAACCCCACAGAGGAGCAGATGGAAGAGTCCACGCTCGACCTGCTGGTGACGGGACACCTGGATGGTGTGACTATGGTCGAGTGCGGATCCAGGGAGGTATCCGAGGAGCTGCTGGTCGACGCGCTGGAGCTGGCCCAGGGAGAGATAAAAAAGATTGTCGCCCTGTTCAACGAGATGCGCGACTCGGTCGGGCGCGAAAAACTGGTGTTCCCTGTGCCCCCCGTATTCTCGGATATCGACTCGTGGGCCGAGTCCAACCTGTCGGCCGATATACGAGCCGCGGTGACGATTCACGATAAGAAGCCGCGTGGAGACGCTATATCGGCGGTCAAGAACAGGCTGCTGGAGCGTTTCGAGGAGGAGTACCCCGACGCGGGCGACTATATTTCGGCGCTGGTGGACGAGATGGTCAAGAGCACCATGCGCTCGCTCATAGTCAACGAGGGAAAGAGGGCGGACGGTCGCAGCATGGACGAACTCAGGAAGGTGACCTCCGAGACGGGAGTGCTGCCGAGGGTGCACGGTTCGGCCCTGTTCACCAGGGGCGAGACCCAGGCTCTCGTCGTGACGACCCTTGGAATGATGGGAGTGGACGACCAGATCCTGGATGGTTTGAAGCAGGACGAGCCGGCCAAGAGGTTCATCCTCCACTATAACTTCCCCCCCTACTCGGTCGGGGAGGTACGCCCGATGAGGGGGCCCGGCAGGCGCGAGATCGGCCACGGCGCTCTGGCCGAGCGAGCGCTCCGACCGATGATACCGGACGAAGAGAGCTTCCCCTACGTCATGAGGGTCGTGTCGGACATACTGGAATCCAACGGCTCGAGTTCCCAGGCCTCGATCTGCGGTGCCAGCCTTGCCCTTATGGATGCCGGAGTCCCGACCAGCAAGCACGTGGCCGGGGTGGCCATGGGATTGATAAAAGAAGGAGACAGAGTGGCGATCCTCACTGATATCCAGGGGTTGGAGGATCACTTCGGCGACATGGACTTCAAGGTTGCCGGGACGCGCGAGGGTGTTACAGCCCTCCAGATGGACAACAAGGCGGGCGGGATAACCAGGGAGATACTGCAGCGTGCCCTCTCCCAGGCTCGCACTGCCAGGATGCTGATCCTGGACTCGATGGAGGCGGCGATACCGGCCCCGGCCGATCTCTCTCCCAACGCCCCCAGGATATTCATGACCACGATAGACCCGGAGAAGATACGAGATGTGATCGGCCCCGGCGGCAAGGTCATCCGCGGAATCACGCAGAAGACAGGTGTCAAGATAAACGTCGAGGACAGCGGCGAGATCTACATAGGCGGTCCGACGCAGGAGAAGGTCGACGAGGCCCTCTCGATCATTCGCGGACTCACCAAGGACCTGGAGGCGGGAGAGGTCTACTATGGTACGGTCACTCGCCTGATGGCGTTCGGCGCTTTCGTCGAGTGCCTCCCGGGCAAGGAGGGGCTTCTGCATGTCAGCGAGGTTAGCACTCGCCGCATACCCAAGGTCGATGACGTCTTCAAGGTCGGAGACCAGGTGCTCGTCATGGTTAAGGAGATAGACGACATGGGACGAGTCAACCTCACCAGGAGGCGCATACTGGAGAACGAACGCAGAATAGCCGCCGAGGGTCTCTCGGACGTGCTCCCGGCGGAGAGGGAGAGGGAGAAGGCGATAGAGGCTCTCGCGGAGGCGAGCAGGCAGAACCCCCATCCGGAGCGAGACAGGCCCGGCGGCGGGCGTGACAGAGGGGACAGGCGTTCGGGCGGAGGAGGGCCCAGGAGGCACTCCTCGGGGAGGTCTTAGACCCAGATGCCGGTCTCCGTACATATAACCCGAGACGGAAGAGCGAAGGGCTTTCCCCTTCCGGAGTACGCCACGGAGGGCGCCGCAGGCGTCGACCTTCGTTCAGTGGAGGACACTCTGCTGCTTCCGGGAGAGAGGATAAGCGTTGGGACGGGAGTCCGATTGGAGATCCCTATGGGATACGAGGGGCAGGTAAGGCCGAGGAGCGGCCTGGCCATCAGGCACGGGGTCACCGTGCTCAACGCCCCCGGGACCATCGACAGCGACTACAGGGGAGAGATTAGGGTCCTCTTGGTCAACCACGGCAAGGATCCCTTCAACATAGCCGCGGGTGACAGGATAGCGCAGCTCGTGATAGCGCCCGTCTCCAGGGTCGAATGGGTAGAAGCGGAATCGCTCGAGGCCACGGAACGAGGCGAGGGAGGTTTCGGCAGCACCGGGAACGGTTGACAGCCGTCATATTTGGCTGTATAAGAAACAGGCAAGAATGTTACCTGCGATGATGGGGAGAGTAGGGGAGTGGAGTCCGGACAGAGACGGGGGCACGAGGCTGAGAGGCCCCCTGCGGATGCCTCCCTGAAGACCGCCCTTGAGCGGGCGCCGAAATACCGTCAGGACAAGGCGCCGGGGTTTCGCCCCTTACAGCGGGTTCAAGAGCCGCGCGGCTTTTGCGCGGAAGTGGAGTGGGACCGCGACATGCCCGTGTCGTCTCCATAGCGGAGACGACACGGGCATTTTTCTTTCAATAATGAGGAGGTAGGGAGTATGGTGCGGTTTGTCGGAAACAACGGAAAGTCCGTGGACGTTCCCTCCGGGACGAAGGCGGGCGATGTGCTGGACTCGCTGGGAGTGAGGAAGGGGGCGGTGGCGGCCATCACCGGAGACGGTTACGTGGACCTGTTCCGCCCGCTGGAGGAGGGCGGCGAGATAGAGCCGGTGCTCGCTGACTCCGAGGAGGGGCTGGATATACTGAGGCACTCGGCCGCTCACCTGATGGCCCAGGCGGTGGAGCAGCTCTACCCAGGGACCAGGTACGGAGTCGGCCCCTCCATCAAGGACGGGTTCTACTACGACATGGAGATACCGGGTGGCATCACCGAGGAGGACCTGCCGAGGATAGAGCGCGAGATGCGGCGCCTGGCCAAGCGATCCATCCCCGTCGAGAGGCTCGTCATGAGCAAAGAGGAGGCCGTCGACTGGTTCAGAAAGAAGGACGACCCCTACAAGATGGAGATAATCTCCGACCTAGAGGAGGATACGGTGACCCTGTATGCCCAGGGCGACTACGCCGACCTCTGCCGGGGGCCCCACGTCCCGAACACCTCCTACGTCAAGCACTTCAAACTGCTCTCGGTGGCGGGGGCCTACTGGCGCGGAGATGAGAAGAACATAATGCTCACGAGGGTGTACGGCACGGCGTTCGCGGACGAGGCATCGCTTGCGGCTCATCTGCACAGGATGGAGGAGGCGAAGAACCGCGACCACCGCAAGCTCGGCAAGGAGCTCGATCTATTCAGCATACAGCCGGAGGGGCCAGGTTTCCCCTTCTTCCACCCCAAGGGAATGGTCGTTCTGAACAGCCTGCTCGACTTCTGGAGGAGGGAACACGTAAAGAGAGGCTACTGCGAGATACGCACCCCGCTGATACTCGAGAGGTCTCTGTGGATCCAGTCGGGGCACTGGGACCACTACAAGGACAACATGTACTTCACGGAGATCGACGAGCGTCCTTTCGCGATCAAGCCCATGAACTGCCCGGGAGGGATGCTGATCTACAAGAGCCAGATTCGCAGCTACCGCGACCTTCCCCTGCGGATGGCGGAACTTGGCGTGGTCCACAGGCACGAGAGGAGCGGGGTGTTGCACGGCCTGATGAGGGTCCGCTGCTTCACCCAGGATGACGCCCACCTCTACTGCGCTCCGGAGCAGGTGAAGGACGAGATAAAGGGCATAATGGATCTGTGCGACTTCATATACAGGGAGGTCTTCGGGTTCAAGTACTCGGTGGAGCTCTCCACCAGGCCTGAGAGCTGCATGGGCACGGAGGAGCAGTGGAATATCGCCGAGACCGCGCTCAAAGAGGCGTTGGAGGAGACGGGGACAGAGTACAGGCTCAACCCGGGCGACGGTGCCTTCTACGGGCCCAAGATAGACTTCCAGCTCGAGGACTGCATAGGCAGGACATGGCAGTGCGGGACCATCCAGCTGGACTTCCAGATGCCCGAGAAGTTCGATCTCAACTACATAGGCCCCGACGGCAGGGAGCACAGGCCGGTCATGCTGCACAGGACGGTGCTCGGCAGCTTGGAGCGCTTCTTCGGCATCCTGATAGAGAACTTCGCGGGCGCCTTCCCCTACTGGATATCGCCGGTCCAGGCACGCGTGCTGCCTGTGTCGGCTGAGTACACCGAGTATGCAGGCGAGGTGGCGGAAACGCTCAGGTCGTGGGGAGTGCGCACGGAGACCGACGAGCGAGACGAGAAGCTGGGCAAGAAGATCCGCGACGCCCAGACCCAAAAGATCCCGTACATGATCGTAATCGGTGAGAAGGAGAGGGAGTCCGGCTCGGTCGCCCCCAGGGAGAGGTCGAAGGGGGATCTGGGCTCGATGTCGCCGGAGCAGTTCAGGGAGGTCCTCAGGGGAGAGTTCGACCCTATGAGGTAGTAGCTGAAAAACCCGGTAAAGCCCTGCCGGACTCGTGTCAGGCCGACATAGCGGAGGAGTTGCTTCTTTTGCTCGAAAGCCCTACAATCCTTGAGAACTATTTCCAGTTCCCATCATGCGGGGAGGTAACTCAATGAGCATAGAATCCAAGTTCGCGTCCTACGAGGGGTTTACATTCGACGACGTCCTGCTCGAGCCGGCGTTCAGCGACGTGCTGCCCTCGGACGTCTCCATAAGGACAAGGCTGGCCGAGGCGATTCCGCTGAACATCCCTCTGTGCAGCTCCGCAATGGACACGGTGACGGAGGGGCGACTCGCCATAGCCATGGCCCGCGAGGGAGGCATAGGCATAATCCATCGCAATATGCCGATCGACAGGCAGGCCAGGGAGGTGGACATCGTCAAGCGCTCCGAGTCCGGGGTGATAGTGGACCCCTTCTTTCTGAATCCGGAGGACATGGTGAGGGAGGCAGTCTCCCTGATGGATCACTACCATATCTCCGGGGTACCGATAGTAGACGAAAGGAAGCGACTGGTTGGGATAATCACGAACAGGGACCTGAGGTTCATCCAGGACTTTGATCAGCCGATCAGCCGGGTGATGACGAAGGAGAACCTCGTGACGGCGGCCGAGGGCACGACGCTCGAGGGCGCAAAGTCCATCCTGATGAAGTACAAGATAGAGAAGCTCCCCATAGTGGACGGCGATGGCATACTCAAAGGACTTATAACCATAAAGGACATACAGAAGGTCAAGGACTTTCCCGATGCGGCGAAGGACTCCGGGGGACGCCTCCGGGTGGGTGCCGCGGTCGGGGTCGGCGCCGATCTCTTCGAACGGGCGGCGGCCCTTGTCGGGAGCGGTGTTGACGTGCTCGTCGCGGACACCGCCCACGGACATTCCAAGAAGGTTCTGGACTCGATCGGAACCCTCCGGTCCGAGTACCCGGACATGACCATCGTGGGTGGGAACATAGCCACCGCCGAGGCAGCGGACGCGCTCGTCGACGCGGGAGCGGACGCCGTCAAGGTGGGGGTCGGCCCGGGAAGCATATGCACCACTCGGATCATCGCAGGCATTGGAGTCCCCCAGCTGGGGGCGATCTACAACGTCGCCAAGGCCGCTCACGCCCGGGGAAAGGCTGTCATCGCCGACGGCGGCATTCGGTACTCCGGGGACATAGTCAAGGCACTGGCCGCCGGCGCCGACTCGGTGATGATAGGCTCGCTCTTCGCGGGCACCGAGGAGAGCCCGGGAGAGCCGGTCATCTACAGGGGCCGCTCCTACAAGAGCTACCGTGGAATGGGCTCGCTCGGGGCGATGAAGGACGGGTGCAGCCAGGACAGGTACTTCCAGGAGGGGGCGGCGGGAGACAAGCTGGTGCCGGAGGGGATAGAGGGGCTGGCCGCTCACAAGGGGCCGATATCGGGCGTCATTTTTCAACTGACGGGCGGGCTGCGCTCCGGGATGGGGTACGTCGGTGCCAGGGATATCCTGGAACTGCAGCGGAAGGCGCGCTTCGTAAAGGTGACCCCGGCATCGGTCAAGGAGAGCCATCCCCACGACGTCGTCGTCACGAAGGAGGCCCCCAACTACTGGTTAGAGTAAATTTATTCCGGACTCTGCTTGAGCATAGCCCAAGAGTCTGATATTATACCGAAATGATTTACGGCACTGGTTTTTCGTGCGCCGGAAGTCCAAAAAAAGAGGAAGGTGGATGAGGAATGAGAAAGAAGAGTATCGTTGTTCTTTGTGCGTTGTTGCTTGCATCCGCATTTGCGGGGGCCGCCTTTGCCTCCACACAGTTCATCACTATCGTGACCGGCTCCACGGGCGGCACCTACTACCCGATTGGGACCATCCTGGCCAATCACTTCAATGCGGAGCTGATGGACAAGGGATACAAGTTCTCGGCTCAGAGCTCCGGCGGCACGGTGGAGAACCTCGACATGATGCTGCGCGGAGAGGCAGAGATGGCCATCGCGATGGCCAATCTCACGGGCTTTGCCTACACGGGAACGGTGCAGTACGAGGGCAAGGAGAAGAATGAAAACCTTCGCTACATAATGGGGCTCTGGCCGGATGTGACCCAGTTCATAGTCAGCGGCGCCTCCGGGATAGAGAGCTGGGCCGACCTCAGGGGCAAGAAGATCGCGGTGGGACCAGCGGCCTCCGGCACGGAGTTCAGCAGCAGGGTGTTGCTCAAATCCCTTGCGGGGCTCGACTTTGACGATATAAAGCCCGAGTACGTCGGCTACAGCGAGGCCGCCCAGGCCCTCCAGAACGGTCAGCTCGACGGCTTCAACGCCGAGGCCGGCTTTCCCGTGGGGGCCGTCGCGGAGCTCTACGCCGGCCGCCAGAAGATCAACATGATGGAGTTCTCCTCCGAGGACCTGGAGAAGCTCAAGGTGGACGCCCCCTTCTACGCCGGAGTGGTCATCCCTGCGGGAATCTACCCCGGCCAGGACGAGGACCTTCGGGTGGCCGGGATCAAGTCCGCGCTGATAGTGAACGAGGACGTGCCGGAGGACCTGGTCTACGAGATGCTGAGGATCATCTACTCCAAGAAGGACGAGTTGCTCAACGAGCATGCGGGCTTCAAAATGGTGGACTTCGACAACCCAGTCGACGGACTCTTCGCCGCGCCCCTTCATCCAGGCGCTGTGAAGTTCTTCACCGAGATTGGGATGGCGATCCCCGAGGACCGTCTCCCCTAATTCACATAGCACATTACCGCAGCACAACGAGGGCGGCGTGGGGCATCCCCATGCCGCTCATTGTTCAGGAGGGTCTTATTAATGCTGATGAAAAGCTTTTTATCTCTTTTTACTCCGGGCGACTCCATACCCGCCAGGAAGCTTACGGGATCAACCGGCATGGCCGCCCTGGTTCTGACCGTGTCCACCTCATTGGTGCACTGCTGGATGAACAGCATAGGGCTTCTGATAGCTGTGAAGATGAACTCTATTCACCTCGGCACCCTCATGGCCATCGTCTTCCTGTTCTACCCCGCCACGCGGAACTCGCCGAGGGATCGTCCCTCCCTGCCCGACTGGATCCTTGTCCTCGCGTCGCTCGGGAGTATGGCCTGGCTTCTCCTCACCTACGACAGGCTCCTTTACGCCAACCTGCAGACAACCATTCCCGACCTCGCCGTAGCCGTGCTCACGATGGCGCTCCTAGTGGAGGCGAGCCGCAGATCTGTCGGTCTGCCCTTGACAATACTGAGCGTCCTTTTCCTGGCGTACACACGTATAGGCCCGATGCTGCCCGGCCTCTTCGCGCACCGGGGATTCAACTGGGAGCGCATCATAGTAAGAATGGCTCTGACGGACCAGGGGATCTATGGAGTAACCCTCATGGTTTCATCAAGCTACGTCTTCATGTTCATCCTCTTCGGGGCCTTTCTGTCCGCGTCGAGGACGAGCGACTTCTTCAATGACTTCTCCCTGGCCCTTGCGGGAAAGTACCGAGGAGGTCCGGCCAAGGTGGCTGTCGTTGCATCGGCGCTCATGGGAAGTATCTCGGGCAGCGCCCAGGCCAACGTTGCGACCACCGGGGCTTTCACAATACCCTTGATGAAGCGTGTCGGCTATCTCCCCTATTTTGCAGGCGCCGTCGAAGCCGCGGCGAGCACCGGCGGCATACTGATGCCCCCCATAATGGGCGCCGCCGCCTTCGTCATGAGCTCGTTCCTGGGGATTCCCTACGGCAAGATCATGCTCGCGGGCATCACCCCGGCACTCCTGTACTACGTAGCGATAATGTTCATGGTCGACCTGAGAGCCAAGAAACGAGGGCTGACAGGGCTGTCGGATTCAGAGATCCCTTCGCTGAAGGCCACCATGCTCGACAAGGGACACATGACAGTGCCGCTGGTGGTCATCATCTATTACCTGGTCGCAGGCTACACGCCCCTCTTCTCCGCCTTCTTGGGCCTGTTCGCAATAATCCTGGTCTCATCACTGAAAAAATCCACCCGCATGAGCATCAAGGACATGGTCCTAGCCCTTGACGAGGGCGCCAGGAGCGCCGCTCCGGTCGGCATCTCCTGCGCAATAGTCGGGTTTATCGTCGGGGCTGTGGGAATGACCGGGCTTGGGCAGGTGATCGCTATGAACATCGTTATGTTTGCAGGAGGCAAACTCTGGGCGGCGCTGATACTATGCATGATCGCAGCTCTGGTCCTGGGGATGGGACTGCCGGCCACTCCCTGCTACATAATCACCGCGACCATCGCGGCTCCCGCGCTGCAACAGATGGGAGTCCCCGCCCTTGCCGCTCACTTCTTCGCCTTCTACTACGGCTCCATGTCCGCGGTCGTTCCCCCCGTGGCCCTGACCAGCTACACGGCAGCGGGCCTTGCGGGGGCCAGACCGTTCAAAGTCGCGATAGCTGCGCTGGGGTTGGCCCTTTCAGGGCTGCTGCTCCCCTTCCTGTTCGTCTATAACCCGGACCTCCTGTTCGTAGATTTCGAACTTGCGAAGTACCTCGTGAACCTCTCCACGTCGATAACGGGCCTGTTCGCCCTGTCGTGCGGCCTCATAGGGATGTTAAGACGAGACATGCCAGTCTGGGAACGAGTGCTTTTTGTCGCATCGGGGATCATGATGGTGAATCCGTTGATGGTCCTCAGAATAGCCAGCTTTGTCTTCCTCGGCGTGCTGCTGGCGTTTCACTTTTTGTTTGGGAACGACGGAGGGCTTGAGGAGAGACCGGCGTGATTCAAGCGGAAAAACATTTGCGACATACTGCTTCTCATGATATAATTCTGCCGTCAATTGAATACGAGTAAGAAGAGGGGCCACCCTCTCACCTGGCGAAGTGCCCATTCGCATGGTTTGCAGAGAGAGTCGCGCTTATGCGGGCCGGTGGTTTGCCATCGGCCCCTGATTTTTTCATGGAGGTGAAAGGCTATAGTAGTAAGAAAGGGCGAAGGAGATCCCCGAGTCAACCGGGGAATTACAGCCAAGGAAGTCCTGATAATCGATGAGAACGGGGTTAAGCTTGGAGTCCTCCCGACATCGGAGGGCATCGCGATGGCCGAGGAGAAGATGCTCGACCTCGTCGAGGTGGCGCCTCAGGCCAATCCGCCTGTTTGCAGAATTCTCGATTACGGAAAGTATCGGTACCAGCTCCAAAAGAGGGAGAAGGACGCCCGGAAGAAACAGAAAGTACAGACCCTGAAAGAGATGAAGATGCGCCCCAAGATCGACGAGCACGACTACAACTTCAAGGTCAAGGCCATAAAAAACTTTCTTGAGGACGGGCACAGGGTGAAGGTATCCGTATTCTTCCGAGGCAGGGAGATGGCCTTCCTCAACAAGGGTGAGGAGGTCCTCTCGAGGGTTGTTCAGGACTGCAGCGGCCTGGGTAGGAGCGAGGGAAGACCCCGCATGGAGGGGCGCTACATGAGGATCATGATGACTCCTCTGCCACAGGCCCAGTTGAAGCAGGCTGAAAAATCGAGCGCGAAGGACGGCTCCCGAAAGGCCTCCGACAACTCGAGGCAGGCCAAGAACGAGACCTTGCCGGTAATGGTGCCGAGCCAGGCGTCTTCCGAGTAGCCCGGGCCAATAAATTAATTTGCGATGACGTCAAGCTCGCCGATCGCGTTTTTTGCGGCGGGCTTTTATCTTGATACAACACTCGAGGAAGGAGGATTCAGAAGATGGCTAAACATAAGACCCATTCGGGGGCGAAAAAGAGGTTTTCCTACACTGGGACCGGCAAACTTTCCTACAGAAGAGTGGGGAGAGGGCACAATCTCACGGTCAAGGGAACTGCGCGCAAGCGCAAGCTGCGCAAGACCGGCTATGTGGACGACGCGGATTGCAAGAGGCTTAAGAAGCTTCTGCCTTTTGGCTAAGACGAGTTCTATTTTACGAAAGAGGTGACATGCGATGCCCCGAGTCAAAGGCGGTAGCGCAAGCGATAGAAAAAGAAAGAAACTTTTCGCTGTAACAAAGGGTTTTTGGGGACGCAAGAAGAACGTCTACAGAAGAGCCAGAGAGGCCTATCTTCACTCCCTCTCCAGGGCGTACATAGATAGAAGGCGCAGAAAGAGAGATTTTCGCAGGCTGTGGATCACCAGGATTAACGCGGCCTCCAGATCCTGCGGGTTGTCATACAGCTCTTTCATGAACGGGCTGAAAAAGGCCGGAATCGTCATAAACCGGAAGATGCTATCCGATCTTGCGGTCAACGATATGGCGGCCTTCACCCAGCTGACCGTCAGAGCGAAGGAGGCCCTGGGCAAGTAATCCGGGGCCGACCATACCAGTTCGGAAGCGTCGCGGCCCCTGCGCCTTATAAGGCGAGGGGCCTTTTTTCATGGCGGGCGCGATGATGAAAAATATGGAGCGCACCTGCCCGTGATGATATAATCCACGGTAAACAATTGAATCGTCCTTTAGGATGGGAGGAGACGGCGCATGACGCCCATTAGTGCAAAACTCGACACAATCGAGCAGGAATTCATGGAACAACTATCGGAGGCGGACTCCTCGGAGGCGATTCAGCGGGTCAAGGTCGCCTTTCTCGGAAAGAAGGGGACCGTCACCTCCTTCCTGAAAACCCTGGGCTCTCTGCCTCCAGATGAGCGTCCCGCGGCCGGACAGGCGGTGAACACCCTTCGCGACCGCATGGACGAGATGATCGAGAGGAAGAGGGCGTTGCTGGAGGGGGAGGAGGCGGATGCCGCCGAAAGGGCGTCCTTCGTCGACGTGACCCTTCCGCCGAGGGGCAGGGGTGCCGGAGGAATACATCCGGTCGAACAGATGACCCACGACGTGGTAGAGATCCTTGCCGGCCTCGGCTTCTCCGTGGCCCTCGGGCCGGAGATAGAGGAGGACTTCTACAACTTCGAGGCGCTGAACATCCCCCCGTCCCATCCGGCCAGGGATATGCAGGACACTTTCTACTTCCCCGACGGCAGGCTTCTTAGGACTCATACCTCTCCCGTCCAGGTGAGGTCCATGCTACGACACGGCGCCCCTATCAGGATAGTTTGCCCCGGAAAAGTCTATCGCCGCGACAGCGACCCGACCCACTCCCCCATGTTCAACCAGCTCGAAGGGCTGCTGATAGACAGGGACATATCGGTGGCGGACATGAAGGGATGCTTGGAGACCCTCATGGCCGCCATCTTCTCCCGTCCGTTGAAGGCCCGGTACAGGGCCAGCTACTTCCCCTTCACCGAGCCCTCCCTGGAGCTCGACATAGAGTGCGTCGAGTGCTCGGGCAGCAACCCGTCCTGCAGGATCTGCAGGGGTAGCGGATGGCTCGAGGTGGCCGGAATGGGAATGGTCCATCCAACCGTCGTGCGATACGGAGGGATAGACCCGACGGTCTACAACGGGTTCGCATGGGGTATCGGGCTCGACCGCATCGCCATGCTCAAGTACGGTCTTACAGACCTGCGTGTCCTTTTCGAAGGAGACGTGCCATATCTTCTCTCGGGGAGGAGCTTCTGATGCTTATATCCTGGAACCTTCTGAACGAAATACTTGCGATCCCCGCCTCCCTGGAGGAGGTCGCCGAGCGCCTGACACTCACGGGCTGCGAGGTAGAGTCCATAGACTACCCGTGCGCCCGGCTAGAGGGGGTCCTCTCCGCCGTCATCGAGAAGCTGGAGAGGCATCCTGCGAGGGAGAACCTGTATGTCGCGACCGTGGAGGACGGTGCGGGGAGCGCTCTGGTTGCAACGGCCGCGCCCAACCTGTCGGAGGGGGACGTGGTCCCGTGGGGTCGACCGGGCGCCGTCCTCGCCGACGGTTCAGTTCTCGGCACAAGGGACTTCGACGGGGTGGAGAGCCAAGGCATGCTCCTGTCCGCCTCGGAGCTGGGCGTCCCGGAGGTCGCGGACGAATTCGGCATTCTGAGGCTCCCCGCGGACACATCGCCCGGGGAGGATGTGAAGGCCCTCATGGGACTGGACGACGCCGTGCTGGACCTGTCGGTGACGCCCAACCGGGGCGACCTGCTGAGCATGCTCGGGGTGGCCAGGGAGGTCTTCGCCCTCTTTCCCGGTGCTGAGTGGAAGGACAACCCGCTGGACATCAAGATCGACGGCGGAAAGGAGTGGCCCGGGGAACTGGAGTTCAGGGGGATCTCCCTGGAGGACGAAGGGTGCTCTCTATACTGCATGGGGTTGATAACCGGCCTTGAGCAGGGCGCGTCGCCTCTGAAGATCAGGGTCCTTCTGACCCTTCTCGGCATGAGGCCGATATCCGCCATGGTGGACGCCACCAACTTCGCGATGCTGATGTTGGGACAGCCGACTCACGCCTTCGACGCCGCCTACCTGCCGGCCAGGGAGATCACAGTGCGCCGCGCACGGGAGGGTGAGGGTGTTACGACCCTGGACGGAAAGGATCATGACCTCAAGACGGAGGACATGCTGATAACCAGCGGGGGACAGGCCGTTGCAATAGCCGGGGTGATGGGCGGGGAGAACAGCGAGATACTGGAGACCACGAAGGACGTCTTCCTCGAGGCGGCGAACTTCGACCCGATACGGGTCAGCAGGACCTCCCGCAGGCTGGGGATACCCTCCGAGGCGGCATACCGTTTCTCGCGGACGGTTGATCACCGGCTGACGAAGGCCTCGTTGCACTATATTTTCTCCCTTCTCGAGGAGTGGAGCGCGGGTGGCACAGGCTACGCCGTTAAGTACGCCTCCAACGTGCGCGACGAGGAGAGGACGGTCGTCCTCACACGTGAAAAACTGAAGAGATACCTTCTTACCGAGGACATGGAGGAGGCGTCCGCCATTCTCGCTAGGCTCGGCCTGGAGGAGGTCTCCTCCGCGTCGGACGAGAGGGCCTACTCCGTGCCCTCTTGGCGTCCCGACATCTCCATAGAGGAGGATCTGATCGAGGAGGTCGGGAGGATAAGGGGGTACAACGAAGCCCTTCCCTCGACCCTTCCCGGTGCACTGCACGAGCACGGCGATATAGGGGGCACGACCCGTACCAAGGGGGACGTGCGTGCGACTCTGATGGCGAGGGGCTATGTGGAGCTGATGAACTACAGCTTCGTGTCCCCCTCGTTTGTTAAGCTGCTTCGCCTGCCCTCCGACGACCGCCGGGCCAGGCCTCTCTCCCTCTCCAATCCCCTGAGCGTTGAGCAGTCTAGGATGAGGACCATGCTCCTGCCCGGGCTGCTTCGCAGCGTGAAGCGCAGCGTCGCCTCTGGGTGGAGGTATCCCGTGCGAGCCTTCGAGATCGGCAGTGTCTTCCTGCCGCTCGAGCAGGGCGGACACGAGGAGGTCGAGAGGATCTGCGGCCTTTCATACGGAGGAAGGGATCCTCGTCTGCCGTACGGCCCGTCGGACGCGGACGACCTGTTCACTCTGAAGGCCGACATAGAGGCCCTTGCGCGGAAAAGCTGCGTATCGGTAGAGTATGAGCAGGGAGAGGAATGCTTCGGGCACAGGGGACAGACAGGCCTTCTGTCCTGGGAGGGCAGGCGGATCGGCTATCTCCTGCGCTTAAAGCCCTCGATAGAGAAGGAGCTCGACTGCTCCCCTCTCTACGCCTTCGAGATAGACCTCGAGCCCTTCGAGTCGGCGCGACTTCCCTCTTTCAGGGAACCCTCTCCCTTCCCGCCGGTCTTCAGGGATATCTCCCTCTTCGTTCCGGTCTCCGAGTCGCACGAGAGGGTGCTTGAGCTGATAAGAGGCGAGGGAGGGAGTCTGCTTGGAGATGTGCGCCTGTTCGACGTCTACACGGGCAAGGGGGTGCCCGACGGTTTCAGGGGGCTTGCCTTCTCCCTGGCCTACAGGAGCGAGGACAGGACCCTTACCGATGAAGAGGTGGACAGGGTGAACGAGCTGGTGCGAAAGAAAATGGCCGATATCGGCTATATCCTCAGATAAAGGAACCCGGATATGACTAATATAAACAAGTTGGACGAGCTTGTGGACAAACTGTGTTCGACCGCCCTCTCGCTTCGCGAGGAGAGGGATCGACTCCGCCAGGAGGTCGAGGAGCTTCGGGGAAAGTTCGCCGAGAAGGATCTCGAGATGATCCGGGCGGGAAAGGAGAGCCGGAGGGCCGTGGAGGTGCTGGAACGAGAGAAGATGGCCCTTCGAAAGGAAAAAGAGCAGATTGAAGGTCAGCTCAAGGCGATACACGAGCGCATCTCCGTCCTGATGCCCGATTTGGTCGACGGCGTTCGCGGGACAGGAGGCGAAAGGAGCGCTGGAAGGTGACGTCGTCTTCGCGCGATGTGACGATCAAGGTTGGAAAAAACTCCTACAGCATTAAAACCACTCTCGACGACGACAGCCTGGGCAGGATTTCGTCGCTTCTGGCCGATGCGGCAGAGAGAACGGATAGCTCGCAGGACCAGGAGAAGGTGTTGCTGATCCTCTGTCTTCAGCTCGCCTGGGCACTTGAAAAGACACTCTCCAAACTAGAAGCGATCAGCGAGGAGCTTGAGAAGGAATGAACGTGGCGTCCGTTTTCGATATCGTGGTGTTGCTAGTCGTGATAACCCTCGTGATAAGAGGGGTGGCCCGGGGGCTTTCAGGGGAGGTCTTCTCCCTGCTCGGGACGGTGGGAGGGATAATCCTCGCGTGGAAGTACTCCGACGCTCTGGCCGATATACTGGCGGGATACTGGCCGCAGGCGGGGGGCGCCATACTCTCCGTCTCGTCGATGGCGGCCATCTATATCACCTCGGTCGTCTCGGCCGCTCTCATGTGCAAGGCGGTCCGGGCATTCCTCAAGTTCACCTCCCTTGCCTTCGTGGACAGGGTGCTCGGCGCCCTCGCCGGCCTGCTTAAAGGGGTGGCGCTCGTCCTGTTCCTCTATGTCGCCTTGTCCACCTATTCACCCATACTTCCGTCGGAATGGATGGAGAAGAGCGTGGTCATGATGAGTGCGCACGCAGCATGGCCAGCGATCCAGAACAGGCTGAGGGAGTGGAACGTCTTCCCAGAGGACTTCTCACTGCCCGAGCTCGATCTTCCCTCCCTCTTCGGCGCGGGTAAAGAAGAGGGGGCGTAGTTCGGCTCGATGGAGCTCTCCGAGGGCATCCGGCGAATACTCGAGATCCCGAAGGTCGTGGGAGTCTTCGCAGCCTGTGTGCGCGGCGATCTCGGCAAATCGGCCCTTGAAAGATTAAAACCTCAATCATCCCTTCGGGGTCTGTTGGACAGACTGGAGCTGTTCGACTCCTTCATGGAGTTCCAGGACAGGGGCGGCGAGTGGCCGTGGAACCCCAAGGTAGCCCTGGTCGGCGAACTGCTCGAGGGCGCGAAACGCTCGGGCATGCTCTCCGGCCCCGAGCTCGTCTCCGTCCGTTCTCTCCTCTCTCTGGCCGGCGCCACGAGGGAGGCCCTGGGGAAGAATCGTGAGGACTTCCCCTCCTTCGAGGCCCCGTACCGCAGGATCCGGGACTTCTCCTCGGAGGTTCGTGCCCTCGGTGTTTTGGACGACAACGGGGAGCTCTTCGATACAGCGTCGCCCGAGCTGGCAGCTATACGCAGGGACGTGGAGCACCTTCGTACGCGCCTGCGCAGAGCAGCCCAGTCCCTCCTGGAGACCTCCTCCATTTCGCAAATGCTCCAGGACAGGGTCGTGGCCTACAGAAACGGCCGGTTTTCGTTCCTGGTGCGACAGGAGTGCGTCAATCGTTTTCCGGGCACAGTGGTCGACAGGTCTGGCTCGGGCAGCTCCGTCTACATGGAGCCGACCGAGCTGGCACCATTGGACAACGCTCTGGCCGTGCGTCTTCGCGACCAGGAGGACGAGGAGAGGAAAATTCTTCGAAATCTCACTGAGGCGGTTCTGTCGCGCGAGCGGCCCATCGCGGACGCGCAGGATATCCTCTGTGACCTTGATCTTCTGTACGGCGCCTCCGAGGTAATAGCAAAGCACGGGTGGAAGCTTCCCCGGATCGAGGAGAGACCGCTCTTCTCCCTTCACGAGGCGAGGCATCCTCTTCTCGGAGAGAGCGCCGTTCCCGTCAGCGTCAGGTGCGGCGAGGGCTTCAGAAGCCTCGTCATAACAGGGCCGAACACCGGAGGAAAGACCGTGGTCCTCAAAACGGTCGGAGTGTGCGTGTTCCTCGCCTGGTGCGGACTGCCGATTCCGGTCGAGGACGGCTCCAGGGTGGGGAACATAGGCGCTCTGTTCGTCGATATCGGAGATGAACAGAGCATGGAACAGAACCTGTCCACCTTCAGCGCCCACCTGAAGAATATCATCTCCATCCTCGACAGGGCCGATCGCACCTCCCTGGTCCTTCTGGACGAGTTGGGGGCGGGAACGGACCCGCAGGAAGGCGCTGCCCTCGGAGTCGCCCTGCTGGAGACCCTGACGAGGGAGAAGGGGCTTACCCTGGCCACCACCCACCACAACCCGATAAAACAGTATGCTCTGACGGCACCCGGAGTGGAGACAGCCAGCATGGAGTTCGACTCGGACACTCTCTCTCCTACCTACAAGCTGCTCATGGGGGTGCCGGGAAAGAGCAACGCCCTGCTCATAGCAAGCCGCTACGGCATGCCGGAGGCAGTCCTGGAAAAGGCGCGCAAAGCCCTGAGCGAGCGGGAGACCCCGGTTGAGGAGCTCATCGGAGAGTTAAACGAGAGGAAGGCTTGGCTTGACAGGCAGGAGAGGGAGATGCGAACTCTCAGGGTCGATCTTGAGAGGGAGAAGAAAAAATACAGGCACGCTATACGCGAGACCGAGGCCGAGAGGGACAAGATGATCTCGGAGGCGGAAAAAAAGGCCGACGAGATACTTGCCAGGGCGGAGGAGTCGAGCAGGGAGCTGATAAGAAAGCTCGACGAGGCCTCCAGATCCGGGGCGCATCGAGCGACAGCCGACACCTCCGAGAGGATTCGCAAAGAACGCAAAGCCATCGAGGACAGGCAAGAAAAGAGGCTCCTGAAAGGACGCGACCACTCCGGGGATCAGCCGTTGAAGGTCGGATCGGCCGCGCAGATCGCCGGGACCGACTATGTCGGAATCATAGAAAAACTTCACGGGGGAAAGGCCATCCTGCGGGTCGGTGCGATCAAGATGGATGTAGACGCAAGAAAGCTGATGAGGACCGAGAAAATGCCGAAAGGGCCCCCTCTCCCGAGGGAGCACGTCTCCCGTGCACCCAGAGCTGTCGGCTCGTCGATACTCGTCAGGGGCATGAACGTCCAGGAGGCTCTTCCCCTGGTCGAGCGGTACCTGGACCAGGCCATGAGGTGCGGCTACTCAAGCGTCCTGGTGATCCACGGACGCGGGGAGGGGATACTCAGGCGGGAGATACACGCCCTGTGCGCCTCTTTGAAATATGTCGACTCCTATCGCCTTGGGGAGATGGGAGAGGGAGGGCACGGAGTGACAGTAGTGTCCTTCAGGAGGTAGGCTTGTCGACCGGCCTTGCTTGGTTTCCTTGCGAGATGACAGCAGATACCGGGGGGAATGACGATGATAGTACTGAAAGAGGCGGAGAGCCGTGCGCCGAAGGAGGACCTTGTACTGGAGGGCCTGGTCGCGGAGATACTTGAAAGCATCCGGATCGGCGGGGACGAAGCCCTGCTCGACTGCTCCGAGCGGTTTGACCGGGTCCGGCCTCTATCCCTGCGCGTGACCCGCGAGGAGGTAGAATCCGCCTACGACTCGGTACCCCCGGACGTGGTTGCCACCATAGAGTTTGCCGCGGACCGCATCAGGGACTTCGCGGTCCGTCAGAGGGGGAGCCTCGGCGACCTCGAATACGAGATATCGCCGGGAGTGACGCTTGGACACAGGCTCATCCCCGTCGCGTCGTGCGGCTGCTACGTGCCCGCCGGGCGATATCCCCTTCCTTCATCTGCACTTATGTCCGTGATCCCGGCGCGCGTCGCGGGGGTCGGGCGGATAGCCGCCTGCTCTCCCCCTCGCGGGGAGAGCGGCATCCACCCCGCCGTACTGGTGGCGATGGATATAGCCGGAGTGGATGAGATCTACTGCATGGGAGGGGCCCAGGCTATCGCGGCGTTCGCGTACGGGACGGAGACAGTGAAGAAGGTGGACTTCATCACCGGCCCAGGGAACAGGTACGTCACGGAGGCGAAGATGCAGGTGTACGGCGTCGTCGGCATAGACATGCCTGCGGGGCCGAGTGAGGTCGCGATACTGGCCGACGCTTCGGCCAACCCGGATTGGGTTGCCGCGGACGCCCTGGCCTGCTGCGAGCACGACCCGGACTCCTGGTCGGTTATAGTGACCACCGACAGGAGGCTGGGCGAGGAAGTGTTGAAGAGAGTGGAAAAACAGCACCCCTCCCTCCCGACCGGGGAGCAGGCTTACAGGGCTTGGAAGGAGAACGGAAAGGTGATCTTGGCGGAATCGCTCGACGAGGCGGTGCGTATAGTGGACGAACTGGCGCCGGAGCACGTCCAGGTCATGACGGAGGGCGCGAAGGAGGCGGCGGCCAAACTTTCGAATTATGGCTCCCTCTTCGTGGGGGGCCACGCCCCGGTGGTGTTTGGAGACTATGCGTCCGGCCCCAATCACATCCTGCCCACGGTCGGGTCGTCGCGCTTTGCCAACGGAGTTTACGTGGGGACCTTCCTGAGGACCTGTTCATTCCAGAGAGTGTCGGCCGAGGGTGCGAAGGTCCTGGCCGGCCCCTGCTCCGTTCTCGCCGGCCTGGAGGGGCTGTTCGCCCATAAGCGCTCGTCGGAGCTGCGACAGGGTATAGAAAGCTGATATTTTTTTCAGGGTGTCGCACACGACGGATTATCGGCTATAATGGCTTCTATTCAGCCAAAAAGCATCCTTAGCAGGCTGAGAATTTTTTATGGATGGAGGGATTGTAGTGAGAGTAAGAAAGAGAGTAGCGAGCAGAGTTTGCTTGGTCCTTATGCTGTCCCTTTTCCTCGTCTCCGGGCAGGCCACGGGAGGAGAGAGACTGGACAGGATCTTGGACACCGAGGTACTATTGGTGGGAACGCCCGGAGATTATCGCCCCTTCTCGATGTATGACGCAGATGACTGCAAGTATGAGGGTCATGACATCGATTTGGCGGAGCTCCTAGCGCGGGAACTCGGTGTCAAGGTCGAGTTCGTTCCTACAACTTGGACCGACCTTATGCAGGACTATTTGGACGGGAAGTTCGATATTGCCGTTGGAGGCATAACGAGAAGCCTCGCCAGGATGTTGAAGGGAGATTTTCTCCCCCCCTACGCGCCAAACGGCAAGGTGGCGATCATCCACAAGAAGAACAAGGGCAGGTTCACCTCGCTTGAGGCCATGGATGTCCCGGAGACCACAGTCATCGTCAACCCGGGCGGGACCAACGAGAAGTACGTCAACGAGAACTTCAAGAGGGCCAAGGTCGTGACGCACGAGAACAACGCGGAGATACCCGGAATGATCGCCGAGGAGAAGGGGGATGTGATGATCTCGGAGGTATACGAGGCCGTAGTCTACTCCAGGAAGGACGACAGAATCTACGGAGCGTTCACAGACAAGCCTTTGACCAAGATAAGCTTCATGGGGTTTTTCATCCAACAGGACGACCCGGAGTTCCTCAAGATAATGAACTACCTGTGGAACGATGCTAAGTTGCGAGGTGACCTGGACGTTCTAGAAGAAAGGTGGCTTAAATAGCCATTGTGTATTCCGCTTTAAAAGTGCTATAATGTCGTGCGCTTAGCGACGGCAAGAGCGGTTGCCTGCGGGGAATCCAGTCCCGTGCGGCGGAGACCTTCGAATCCTGTCAGGCCCGGAAGGGAGCAGCAGTAAGGAGAAATCTCCGGGCGCCACGGGGAGGCTGGGTTTCCCGCAGGCAACCGCCTTTTACCCGTCGTCCTCCGGTAAATCCGGATTTGAAGGCGATAGCTCGATCAGCGCCTCGATGAGCTTCTCCAGGTTCTCGAACTCCGGCGACTTTATCTCGCTGACGCATTTTTGAAGGTAATTCTTCAGTATCTCTATGCACGCTTTCTGCATGGCCTTTCTCGCGGCCGAAAGCTGCAGAAGTATGTCGTAGCAATTCTTCTCCTCGATTATCATGCGCTGTATTCCGCGCAGCTGCCCCTCAACGCGGCGAAGGCGATTAAGCAGGGCCTTCTTCTCCTTGGGCAGGTTGTCGAGTTTCTCTATAAGCGAGTTGTTCGTCATTCCCGGCACTCTCCTCGATTAATAATATTCCTACAGGGTATATCTTACTTCGCGAAAGGTTGAAGGTCAATCGGTTTTTATGCTATAATTTCGTGTCCTCAATACGCACACGGGCTGATGGCGCGGGCGGTGTCGACTCTGTTGATCCCCGCTTCAGGCGATGTCCGTGGAGGGAAAACCATTTTACATCAGGAGGGGTTATTTTGGCAGTTGTCAGCATGAAGCAGCTCTTGGAGTGCGGGGTTCACTTCGGTCACCAGACGAGGCGGTGGAACCCGAAGATGAAGCCGTACATATTCACCGAACGGAACGGCGTCTACATAATCGACCTTCAGAAGACAGTCCGCGGCCTTGAAAAGGCCTACAACTTCGTAAGAGAGATAGCACAAAACAACGGGACCCTACTGTTCGTCGGCACAAAGCGCCAGGCGCAGGACACGATCAGGGATGAGGCCGAAAGAGCGGGACAGTTTTACATCAACCAGCGCTGGCTTGGAGGGCTGCTGACGAACTTTGCGACCATCAGGAAGCGCGTGATTCACATGACCGAACTGCGCAGGATGGAGGACGACGATGACTGGGGCGACCTCCCGAAGAAAGAGATAATCCTTCTTCGCAAGCAGCTTGCCAAGCTCGAGAAGAACCTCAAGGGGATCAAGAACATGAAGACCGTTCCGGACGCTGTCTTCCTTATCGACCCCAGGAGAGAGGAGAATGCCGTCCTCGAGGTCAGGAAGCTAGGCATTCCAGTCATCGCGATAGTTGACACGAACTGCGACCCAGAGATGATCGATTTTCCGATACCCGGAAACGACGATGCGATCCGAGCCATCAAGCTGATCTCGAGCCTAATAGCCGACGCCTTCATCGAGGGCAAGCAGGGCGAGGACTCCGTCGCGGAGATAGAGGCGGAGGCCCCGGAGGACGAAGAGCCCGAGGGCATCATCGAAAAAAAGGAGCGTCTGCACAAAGTCTATGATGACGATGACGACGCCGCCGAAGAGGCCTAGAGTTTCTTTGTAAACCTGTAAAGAGTTGTTAATATAGAGGAGGCAGTGAATATGGAGATCAGCGCGGGCACTGTAAAGGAGCTCCGTGACAGAACCGGCGCGGGGATGATGGACTGCAAGAACGCCCTTGTCGAGAATGCGGGAGACGTCGAAAAAGCCATCGACTATCTGAGGGAGAAGGGCCTGGCCAAGGCCGCCAAGAAGTCCTCGCGAACCGCATCCGACGGCAGGATTTTCTCCTACATCCACACTAACGGCAAGCTGGGTGCCTTGATTGAGCTCAACTGCGAGACCGACTTCGTCGCCAAGACCGACGAGTTCCAGAGCCTGGGCCACGAGCTGTGCATGCAAGTCGCCGCGGCCGCGCCGCAGTTCCTGGTCCCGGAGGACGTCACATCCGATGTGCTTGACAGGGAGCGCGAGATATACAGGCAGCAGGCGCTTGAAGAGGGTAAGCCGGCCAAGATTGTGGACAGGATAGCCGACGGAAAGATAAACAAGTTCTACGAGAACAACTGCCTGATGGAGCAGGCCTGGATCCGCGACTGCGATAAGAAGATCAAGGACGTAGTCGTCGAGGTGATCGCGAAGCTCGGCGAGAACATCGTGGTCAGGCGTTTTTCCCGTTTCTCGATCGGAGAGTAGCTTGTTGTGATAAAGAAGGCGGGGCTTCAAGCCTCGCCTTTTTCATGGGCAAAAACCGGCAAGGAGGAAGGGCATTTTGAAATACAGGCGAATTCTATTGAAGCTCTCCGGAGAGGTGCTGGCGGGCGACCGAGCTTTCGGATTCGACTTCGACGCAGTTCGAAGGATAGGTGCGGAGATAGTCGAGGTCGCACTGGCAGGGGTGCAGGTCGCAATGGTCGTCGGCGGCGGGAACATGCTGAGGGGAAGGGAGCTCGAGGCCTTGGGCGTCGAGCGCTCCCAGGCGGACTATATGGGCATGTTGGCCACCGTGATGAACGCCCTGTGCCTCCAGGACGTCCTGGAAAAGTACGGAATTCCCACGAGGGTTCAGACCGCGATAGAGATGCGCCAGATGGCCGAACCTTACATACGCCGAAGGGCCCTGCGACACCTCGAGAAGGACAGGATCGTCATCTTCGCGGCGGGCACCGGGTCTCCCTATTTTTCAACTGATACGGCGGCCGCTCTTCGTGCTGCGGAGATGGAGGCCGACTGTCTGTTGAAAGCTACGAAGGTAGATGGTATATATAGTGCGGACCCAAACAAGCATCCCGAGGCCGTCCTGCTGCACAGGCTCACGTACATGGA